>CABTAV010000013.1:0-19582 GCA_902482895.1 uncultured Streptococcus sp.
TTTTTGAAGTCCATCATCTCTAACCTGTAAATAATAGCTATGTTGGCTTGTTTTAATTGTCAAAAAATCGCCAAATATAAAAACTCTTTTCCAGTTGCGAATCTCAAATTCTTTCATCTCTGATTTTGGAATGCGGATAAGTCCTTGTCGCAAATCACGATGGTGCTCACTTGTGAAAGTCATCCCATTCCCAAGATTTCTTATCAGTAGTTCATCTGGAGTCACCATCACCAGCGCTATTTTAGTTAAGAAAATTTCAACTGTTGGTGGTAAAATCGCCAAATTAAACCAGGGATGTAGGTAGCGATAGGCTAAGAAATAATGAGGCTCCTCACCCAATCCTAGTTGTTTATATAATGTCTTAACCTCACTGTCTAATCTCGCTTCAAAAGACACATCCGAATGCTCTTCTTCCTTCTTCTGATTAAAATAACGCATCCAGACTAGAAAACCTATAAAGACTATAATAAATATTCCTGATAAGAGATATTTTACATTGTAGTTCATCACTTAACCTCCTGATTCACGCCTCTGCCTAAAACAGAGGCCTATCTATTTTGAAAATAGTTCCATAACAACTTTAAATAAGACTGGTGTCATTAAAATGAGGATAGTTCCTATCACAAATATCATGACTACTCGAAAAAGCTCCTTATTTTTAAACATTTTTCCACCCCTTTTCTAGCTACATCATAGTACTATTAAGCCCATTTTAAAATTACACCAAGCTTTTCCACAAACTTATTTTAGTTTTATTTTCTACTTTTTATATTACTATGATACAATATTTTTAATAGGATTTTATTATTTGTTAACTTTTTTCACGAAAAGGAGTCAATCATGCGTTATGATTTCGGAAAGGTCTATAAAGAAATACGTGAGTCAAAAGGCTTAACCCAAGAAGAGGTCTGCGGAGATGTCCTTTCAAGAACTAGTCTATCAAAGATTGAAAGTGGCAAGGTAACTCCCAAATATGAAAACATGGAATTTCTTCTCCGACAGATTAATATGAGTTTTGAAGAGTTTGACTACATCTGCCATATCTATCAGCCGAGCCAACGGACAGAAATCATGCAAACTTATCTCAATATGAATTCCATCATTGGTGGCAGTGGTCTAGTTCATTTTTTTGAAACATGCCAAAACTATCTCAAGACCCATCACGACCTGCCTATAGAAGAAATCAGGGATATGCTTGAAGTTGTCATTCATATCCGTCAACATGGTACAGAGCAACTGTCAGACCAAGTGAAACAAACTGTCAAAAAACTTTGGGAAAAAATTGAAAAACAAGATACATGGTATGAAAGCGACCTAAAAATCCTCAATACCATCCTTTTCAGCTTTCCTATTGAACACCTCCATCTCATCACTGGAAAAATCTTGCAACGCTTAGAAGTCTATAAAAACTATCAACATTTACATGACTTGCGAATGGCAATCCTACTCAACCTTTCCACCATTTACTTATACCATCAAGACAAAAACATGTGTCAACAAATCTGCTATACTTTACTAGAGGATGCCAAGAACAAGAAAAGCTGCGATATGCTTGCTATCTGCTATGTCCGTATTGGGATTTGTAGGAATGATGCTAAACTTATCCAAAAAGGGTTCTCCCTTCTGGAGCTGACCGATGAAACTTCCATTCTAGCCTTTCTCAAAAAAGAAGTGGAGATCTATTATCAACCGAAAGAAATATAAAAAAGTCGAGGGATTTCCTCGACTTTTTCAAATTATTCTGTTCGTTATTTCTTAATACCAGCCGTTGTTAAGCCAGAAGTTTTTAGCAGCTGACCATGAACCGTAACGTCCTGCAACGTAAGCATCTGCTACACGTTCTTGGTTTTCAGCTGAGTAGTCACCGTTCAAGTATGAATCTGTCAATTGGTAACGTCCAATGTATTGGCCGTTTGTAGCTGTATAGCTACCACCTGATTCTTTTTGTGCAATCCATTCTTTAGCTTCTGCTTCAGATCCACTTACAGTTGCAGCTGGTGCTGAAGTTTCTGCTGCAACAACAGTTTCTTCTGCTACAGGAGCGCTTGCAGCTGGTGCTGCTTCTTCTACTACTTCTGTAGTTTCTGCTACTGGAGCTGAAACAGTTTCATCTTGAGCAGCTGGTGCCGCATAAGTAGCTGGCGCTGGTGTTGCAGCAAGAGCTACAGGACCATCGATAACCAACTCTTGACCAACATAAATCAAATGAATGTTGTCAATGTGGTTGTTTTCTGCCAATTTCTCAACAGTTGTGTTGTGAGTTTCAGCGATTTCTGAAAGTGTATCACCTTCTTTAACAGTGTAAGTTGATGATTCTTGAGCAGATACAAATGATGGAGCAAATACTGCAAACAAGGCAGCTACTCCTGCAAGAGTTGTTTTAATCTTTTTAGTTGTTGATTTCATATTTGAAAATTCTCCTTCTTTCTATAGTTCTATCATACCCTTTAAATATTACCGTTTCTTGACACTTTTATGTAGAAATATTACAAAATTATTTTTTATTTCCCTAAATAAGCTATTTTTTGTTACAAAAGATGCTTTTTTATGCTATTTGTAGTGTAAAAAGGTTTTCATCCACAATTAAAGCCAAGACCTTCATTCTTTGATATAATAGAGATAAGAATTTTTATAAGGGGAAACTGATGAAATCACTTCGTTTTCAATCTGTCTTTGATATCATCGGACCAGTTATGATTGGCCCATCTAGTAGCCATACCGCTGGTGCTGTTCGTATTGGGAAGATTGTCTCTTCCATTTTTGATGATACTCCGACAAAAGTCGAATTCCAACTATTTAACTCATTTGCCAAAACCTATCGTGGTCACGGAACAGACCTAGCCCTTGTTGCAGGTATTTTGGGCATGGATACAGATGATCCCGAAATCCCAAACAGCCTGGAAATTGCCCACAAGCGTGGCATCAAGATTGTCTGGACCATTCAGAAAGACAGTAACGCCCCTCACCCAAACACCACTAAAATTACCGTCAAAAATGCTCATAAGACCATCAGTGTGACTGGTATTTCTATCGGTGGAGGAAATATTCAGGTAACCGAACTCAATGGCTTTGCCGTCTCTCTCAATATGAATACACCGACTATCATCATTGTTCATCAAGATATTCCAGGTATGATTGCCCTCGTAACGGAGGCACTTTCCCGCTATGATATCAATATCGCCCAGATGAATGTTACTCGTGAAAAAGCTGGTGAAAAAGCTATTATGATTATCGAAGTTGACAGTCGCAACTGTGATGAGGCCATCGAAGAAATTCGAAAAATCCCTCATCTCCACAATGTCAATTTCTTTAAATAGGAGGAAGTATGTTTTATTCTATCAAAGAATTGGTCGAGCAAGCAGATCTGGACTTTCAAGGAAATGTCGCAGAACTCATGATTACAACAGAGTTTGAATTGACCGGTCGCGAACGTGAAGAAGTCCTCCTTCTCATGGAACGCAATCTGGAAGTCATGAAAGCCTCTGTCCAACTCGGCCTCAATGAAAATAAATCTCGTAGTGGCCTGACAGGTGGAGATGCTGCCAAATTGGATCACTACATCAAAAACGGAAAAACTCTGTCAGATTACACGATTCTCTCTGCTGCCCGAAATGCCATCGCAGTCAATGAACATAATGCCAAAATGGGCTTGGTCTGCGCCACTCCGACCGCAGGAAGTGCTGGCTGTCTGCCTTCCGTTCTAACAGCTGCTATTGAAAAATTAGACCTCAGCCACGAGCAACAGCTGGATTTCCTCTTTGCTGCTGGTGCCTTTGGACTAGTCATCGCAAATAATGCCTCTATCTCAGGTGCTGAAGGTGGCTGTCAGGCCGAGGTTGGTTCGGCCTCTGCTATGAGTGCTGCAGCCTTGACTCTAGCTTCCGGTGGAACACCTTATCAGGCCAGTCAGGCCATTGCCTTTGTCATTAAAAATATGCTGGGTCTCATCTGTGACCCTGTTGCCGGCTTGGTTGAAGTTCCCTGTGTCAAACGCAATGCCATGGGAGCTAGCTTTGCCTTCATCGCAGCAGACATGGCCTTGGCAGGTATCGAATCTAAAATCCCTGTGGATGAAGTCATCGATGCCATGTATCAAGTAGGAGCAAGCATGCCAACTGCCTTTCGTGAAACAGCTGAAGGTGGACTCGCTGCTACACCTACTGGTCGTCGCCTCCAAAAAGAAATTTTCGGAGAATAAGCTTATCAAATAGGAGAAACTATGACCTCTATCTCAGCTATCTTTTTTGATCTGGATGGAACCCTCGTTGACAGTTCTATCGGGATTCACAATGCCTTTACCCATACCTTTAAGGAGCTCGGGGTGTCTAGCCCTGATGCCAAAACGATTCGTGGTTTTATGGGACCGCCCCTTGAAAGTAGTTTTGCGACCTGCCTTCCCAAAGACCAAATTTCTGAGGCTGTCCAGATATACCGTTCTTACTATAAGGCAAAAGGCATCCATGAAGCTCAACTCTTTCCTCAGGTCGTAGACTTGCTTGAGAAGTTATCGAGCAATTACCCTCTTTATATCACCACTACAAAGAATACTCCAACCGCTCAGGATATGACTAAAAACTTGGGAATCCATCATTTCTTTGATGGCATTTATGGTTCCAGCCCTGAAGCACCCCATAAGGCAGATGTCATTCGCCAAGCCTTACAGACGCATCAACTAGCAGCAGAACAAGCCATCATCATCGGAGATACCAAGTTTGATATGCTAGGAGCTCAAGAAACAGGCATTCAGAAATTGGCCGTCACTTGGGGATTTGGAGAGCAAGCAGACTTGCTAAACTATCATCCTGATTTTATCGCTCACAAACCCTTAGAAATTTTGGAGTATTTTCAATAACATAGACTGGGCAATAACTCTATTTCAGAAGAAAATGGAGCAAGTTTCTACATAACAAAACGCATATTATCAAGCTCTTCTGACCTGATAATATGCGTTTTTCTTTTTTATTCAACGTGGGTTGTTTGATTGGCAAAGGCGATAATGGCTTGCTTCAACTCATCTCCACTGAGAGTGCGGAACTCTTCAATCTTTTGATCGATGGCTTCTAAAGGCATAACATTGACCTTACCAACGAAAATCTTATCCATAACTTGGTTATCAACAAGTTCGGTTGATACCAAGAGTTCTTCGTAAAGTTTTTCACCTGGGCGGATTCCAACTTCAACGATTGGAATTTCACTTTCGGTGTGTCCACTTAGAAGGACCATTTTCTTGGCCAAGTCATAAATCTTGACTGGTTTGCCCATATCAAGGATAAAGACTTCCCCATCCTTGGCATAAGCACCAGCATGGATAACCAAACGGCTAGCTTCTGGAATAGTCATAAAGTAACGGGTCATGCGGAAGTCTGTCACCGTTACAGGACCGCCTTCAGCAATCTGACGTTCAAAGACAGGAATCACACTACCTCGACTACCAAGAACATTCCCAAAACGAACCGCACAGTAAGTCGATTGGCTACGTTGGTTAAAGCCAGTGACAATCAACTCAGCCACTCGCTTGGTTGCTCCCATAACATTTGGTGGATTAACCGCCTTATCTGTCGAAATCATAACCATCTTAGGTACTTTAGCTTCATCAACAGCCTTAGCAACATTGTAAGTTCCACGAATATTGTTTTTGAAGGCTTCTTTTGGATTGCGCTCCATCATAGGAACGTGCTTGTGGGCTGCCGCATGATAAACAATAGCTGGCTTGTACTGCTCAAAGACTTGCAAGAGACGATCATAGTCTTGAATATCGGCAATAACTGGTACATAATCAATCCCTTGGAACTTGCGAATCAATTCATGATAAACAAGGTAGATTGAATTTTCCCCATGACCGAGCAAGACGATGCGTTCAGGATTGAAACGACTAACTTGGCGACAGATTTCAGAACCGATTGAGCCACCAGCCCCTGTAACCAAGATTGTCTTACCTGTCAGTTCTACGCCTAGACGCGATTCGTCAAGTCGAATTTCCTGACGTCCCAAAAGGTCTGTAATATCAATTTTTTGGAACCCAGTACCTGCTTGGTGAAGTCCCTGAACAACGGTTTCAACCTTAGGCATCTTGTAACATTTGACACCCAGCTTATTACACATCTGCAATATACGTTCATATTCTGACGGGTCAAGCGACGGAATCGCAACGATAACACGCTCGATTTGATGGCGTTTGGCTAATTCAGGCAGATCCTCATATGAACCCAAAACAGGGATTCCACCAAGTTTTTGTCCCTTTTTCTTAGAATCCTTGTCCAAAATACCGACAAGTTCTAATTCACTAGTTGGATGTTGGTAACTATCCATAAAGAGGGCTCCACCATCACCGGCACCAATCAAGAAGGTCCGACGGTGTTCTCCATCACCACTTCCCTTTTTGCGTTTAGAGTAGATTAACTGCCAAGTAATCCGTGGCAATAAAATCAAGAAAGTACTCAACAAGATAAAGAGAATGATGAAACGGATTGAAAAAAGTGGCAAGAAGGCATAGCAGATACTATATGACAAGATACTGCTAGCAGTCACACCAAAAAAGATTTTCATGAAATCCGTAATCTTGCTGTAACGACTAATACTAGCGTTCAACCCCCAAAATGCAATCATCAATTGATAGAACAAGAAGGCTAAACTCGTATAGATAATGTAGTCAACAGGGGCTGGATTAATCAATCCGTAGAATAAGATATAAGATACAATGATGGAAACCACCATACTCAAAATATCAAATATTCCCCAGAAAACCTGTTTTTGTTGTTTATTTAAAATTTCCACCAGATCAATCACATAATCTGTGAGTTTTTTATTCATAGAAGTTTACTCCTCCTTAAAAGAGTTTTACCATATTGTTATTGTAGCACATTTTAATTTATTTGGCTTATTTTTCCAAATAAATAACTGTTCCCTTATAATCCTTCTTCCATTTAATCCCTCCAATTAAACCTACAATCGTCCCAAGACCATAAGCAAAGTGAATGGAAAATAAAAGAAAGGGCATCACAATTAGAAATCCATTTTTGTGTTTTAATAAAGTCAGAAAAGTGAGCAGTAATAAAAGTAGAAAATAAGCACCTAATAGTAAAGTTATAAATAAGAATGTGAATGGTAACAATGCTAGGCTAAACACAAGACTCAAAACAAATAAACAGGGGACATAGTGAAATAGTGATAAACACTTAGGCTGAACATGAGTTGTCAAGCCAATCCACAAACCATTTGAATACTTTTGATGCAGCATTTTCTTGAATGTTGGTCGAATATACTGATAAGATAGAATACTTGGGCTATAGCGGATTTTATAACCATGTTCTCGAATTCTATAATGAATATCATTATCTTCAGTTCGGCCAAGTTGCTCATTTACTAAACCAACCTTCTGGAAAACCTCTCGTTTATACATCCCATGAAAAATGGAAGAAACATATCTATCCTCAGAACTATTTCGGTAATTGGCAATGCTACTACCAAACATATTTTCCTCAACAAGATGCAAGGTCTCTGCCCATTTTCCCTTTCCTTCAACAATCGTCGGTCTAGGTCCCCCACAAACAGATTCACCTTGTTGAATAACAGCCACATTGTTCATTACAAAACTCTCAGTAACTTTTGAATGGGCATCAATTTTTAAAATAAGGTCTCCTACAGAATGTTTAACGCCCAAGTTAAAACCACTAGCTTGATTTTTCTTAGGATTGTTATACAATCTAATTGAGTTAAACTCTGTATCTTCTTTTATAAATTGCTGAATGATGGCTGTTGTACCATCTTTAGACATAGCATTTATAAATAGAATTTCAATATTTTCTTTAGGATAGGTTTGATTTTTTAAGTCTTCAATTAGACCAGGCAAATATTTTTCTTCATTGTATGCACTGATTACAATGGATACGAGAAGACTGTCAACATTTTGAGTCACTACTACTCTCCTGAATTTTTCCTTCCACTATTTTATCATAATTTTCAAGACTTTCCCATTTTTATCTTGAAAGCCAGAAACCTTACTTGACATTATAGGGAAAAAGCCTTAAAATAAGCTGTTATTAAAATCAGCTAGGAGAGGTATTATATGAAAAAGCAATCACTCTTTTTTGTTCCAGGTATTATCCTGATTGGTGTTTCCTTGCGGACTCCTTTTACTGTTTTACCCATTATTTTGGGAGATATTTCGCAAGGTCTGGGAGTAGAAGTTAGTTCGCTTGGTGTCTTGACCAGCCTTCCTCTCCTCATGTTTACCCTCTTCTCACTCTTTTCTACCCGACTGGCTCAAAAAATTGGCTTGGAGCATCTCTTTACCTATAGCCTTTTCTTCTTGACCATCGGTTCTCTCATTCGACTAATCAATCTGCCCCTACTCTATCTAGGAACCTTGATGGTTGGGGCAAGTATCGCAGTCATCAATGTTCTGCTTCCTAGCCTTATCCAAGCTAATCAACCAAAGAAAATTGGTTTTCTGACCACCTTATATGTGACTTCTATGGGGGTTGCGACGGCTCTGGCCTCCTATCTGGCTGTGCCTATTACACAAGCCAGTTCTTGGAAAGGCCTTATCATCCTCCTCACCCTGCTCTGCCTTGCAACTTTTTTGGTCTGGCTCCCAAATCACCGCTATAATCACAGACTGGCTCCACAAACCAAACAAAAAAGCAAAGCAAAGGTCATGCGTAATAAACAGGTCTGGGCAGTGATTGTCTTTGCAGGTTTTCAATCCTTGCTCTTTTACACCGCTATGACCTGGCTACCTACCATGGCCATCCATGCAGGCCTATCCAGTCACGAAGCTGGCTTGCTGACTTCTATCTTCTCTCTGATTAGCATTCCTTTTTCAATGACTATCCCAAGCCTGACAACCAGCCTATCTACTCGTAACCGTCAGCTCATGCTCACTCTGGTTTCACTAGCTGGTGTGGTCGGCATTTCCATGCTCTTTTTCCCAGTCGGTAATTTCTTTTACTGGCTTGCCATCCATCTCCTCATCGGAACCGCAACCAGCGCCCTCTTCCCTTATCTCATGGTCAACTTTTCACTCAAGACAAGCGCTCCTGAAAAGACAGCCCAATTGTCCGGCCTATCTCAAACAGGAGGCTATATCCTAGCAGCCTTTGGGCCGACTCTCTTTGGTTACAGTTTTGACCTTTTCCACTCTTGGGTGCCAGCTGTAGCTGCCCTCTTACTCGTCGATATCCTGATGACTGTGGCCCTCTTTACAGTGGACAGAGCTGATAAAATCCTCTAAACTTCTAGTTTTGCCTAGAAGTTTTTTATATATAAAAATTTTACACATTTCTCTTGACAGGGCTTTCATTTAGATGTACAATGTATGTGTAGAAAAATTATATATAAAAATCTTACACATTAGAAAAGGAGGTTTCCCATGTACTTTCCAACATCCTCTGCCTTGATTGAATTTCTCATCTTGGCCGTACTGGAGCAGGATGATTCTTATGGTTATGAGATTAGCCAGACCATTAAGCTTATCGCTAACATCAAAGAATCTACGCTCTATCCCATTCTCAAAAAATTGGAAGGCAATAGCTTTCTGACAACCTATTCTAGAGAGTTCCAAGGTCGCATGCGCAAATACTACTCCTTGACAAATGGTGGTATAGAACAGCTCGTGACCCTGAAAGATGAATGGGCACTCTATACAGACACCATTAATGGCATCATAGAAGGGAGTATCCGCCATGACAAGAACTGAATACCTGACTCAGCTAGAACTCTATCTCAAAAAACTGCCTCAGGCTGACCAAATTGAAGCCATGGACTATTTCAGGGAACTCTTTGACGATGCTGGAGTCGAAGGAGAAGAAGAACTCATCGCTAGCTTAGGAACTCCTAAGGAAGCAGCTCACGAAGTCCTCTCCAATCTTCTCGATAAAAAAATCAATGAAGCACCCGCTCAAAAGAATAACCGACAAATTTTGCATATCGCCTTGTTAGCTCTCCTTGCAGCCCCCATCGGTATTCCTCTGGGAATCGCCATCCTCGTGTCCCTGTTCGCAATCTTTGTGGCAGCCTTGACTGTCATTCTGGCTTTCTTTGCAGTTTCCATACTTGGTATCATCGGCGGATTCCTATTTTTAGTTGAAAGTTTCACTATCTTAGCCCAAGCTAAATCAGCCTTTATCTTGATTTTTGGTGCTGGTTTACTGGCTATCGGTGCTTCTTCGCTAGTCTTACTAGGTATTTCCTATGTAGCCCGCTTCTTCGGCCTACTCATTGTTCGCCTGGTGCAATTTGTTCTCAAAAAAGGAAAGAGAGGTGACCAGCATGCGTAAGTTTACAAAAGGATTTCTCATTTTTGGTGTGGTGACTACCGTTATCGGCTTTATCCTGCTCTTTGTAGGCATCCAATCTGACGGGATTAAGAGTTTGCTTGCCATGTCCAAGGAGCCTGTCTATGATAGTCGGATGGAAGAGCTGACCTTTGGCAAGGAAGTCGAAAACCTAGAGATTACGCTCTACCAACACGCGCTCACCATCACAGACTCTTTCGATGATCAAATCCACATTTCTTATCATCCATCTATTTCTGCTAACCAAGATCTTGTCACAAATCAAAACGACAAAACTCTAAGCCTCACTGATAAGAAACTGTCTGAAACTCCATTTCTCTCTTCTGGAATTGGCGGGATTCTCCATATCGCAAGTAGCTACTCTAGTCGTTTTGATGAAGTTATTCTCCAATTGCCAAAAGGAAGAAGCCTAAAAGGAATCAACGTGTCAGCCAATCGTGGACAAACCAGTATCACCAATGCCAGTCTTGAAAATGCGACCATCAATACCAATAATGGCTTTCTCCTAAGAATCACAGAGAGTCGGATAAAAAACAGCAAACTCACAACCCCCAATATTATCAATATCTTTGATACAGACCTTACAGATAGTCAGCTAGAGTCAACAGAGAATCACTTCCACGCTGAAAATATCCAAGTCCATGGTAAGGTGGAATTGGCAGCGAAAACAGACCTACAACTCCTACTTTCTGAAGAAGAAAAACAAAGAATCAACTTAGATCTTTCAACAAAACATGGCTCTATTCTTCATTTTTTAAGAGAAGGAAGGCGTTCGTTTAACAACAAAGAAAACAAAGATGAACGATTAAGCAATCCTTATAAAACAGAAAAAGCAGATGCAAAAGATCAACTCATGGCAAGAGCAGACCAGGATATCTATCTACTCAAATCAGAGGAACACGAGTCTTCTTCTAGAAATCGTTGACAAAAGCGCTTACATTTGCTACTATGAAAGCATATTTATCTAACTAAAAAGGAGGTTCTACCATGAAACAAGAATGGTTTGAAAGTAATGATTTTGTAAAAACAACAAGCAAGAACAAACCTGAAGAGCAAGCTCAAGAGGTTGCAGACAAGGCTGAAGAAACGATAGCCGATCTCGATACACCAATTGAAAAAAATACTCAAGTAGAGGAGGAAGTCTCTCAAGCTAAAGTCGAACTTGAAAATCAGCAAGAAGAGAAAATTGAAACGCCTGAAGACAGTGAATCGATAACAGAAATAGAAGAAAAGAAGGCATTAGATTCTACTGAAGAAGAGCAAGATCTTTCTGGGGAAACAGAAAAAGTCACTATAGCTGAAGAGAGTCAAGAAGCACTTCCTCAGCAAAAACCAACCACGAAAGAGCTACTTCTTCTCAGTCAATCCTTAGAAAGTCCTTATATTCCCGACCAAACTCCAAAATCTACGGATAGATGGAAAGAGCAAGCGCTTGATTTTTGGTCTTGGCTAGTGGAGGCAATCAAATCTCCTACGAGCAAGCTTGAAACAAGTAGCACACACAGTTACACAGCCTTTCTCTTACTCATTCTGTTTTCTGCATCTTCCTTTTTCTTTAGTATCTACCACATCAAACATGCCTACTATGGACATATAGCAACTATGCATAATCACTTCCCTGAACAATTTGCTTCATTAAATCTCTTTTCGATTATCTCTATCCTAGTAGCGACAACACTCTTCTTCTTTTCATTCCTCTTGGGTAGTTTCGTCGTGAGACGATTTATCTACCAAGAAAAGGACTGGACGCTAGAAAAGGGGCTCCAACAATATAGTCAACTCTTGGCAATTCCAATCATCCTCACTGCTATTGCTAGTTTCTTTGCCTTCTTTGATAGCCTACGATTTACAGCCCTCTTGTGTGTGATTAGCATTGGAATCATTCTGCTTGCCAGTCTCCATATCATTACAAGACCAAGTCAAACAAGTGAAGCTGACTCCTTCTATCAGTTATTCTTGTCTGTCCTTGTGAACGGAGTTATTATCCTCCTCTTCTTTGTAGCTGAAGTGGCACTGATTGGAGATTATCTTCGTATCTTGGCCTTTCTTTAAACTTCATACTCTTCGAAAATCTCTTCAAACCGCGTCAGCTTCGCCTTGCCGTAGGTATGGTTACTGACTTCGTCAGTTCCATCTACAACCTCAAAACAGTGTTTTGAGCAGCCTGCGGCTAGCTTCCTAGTTTGCTCTTTGATTTTTATTGAGTAGCAATCCTGTCTTTCATGGCAGGATTTTTCTATGCCAAAAAAGCAAGTCGATTGACCTGCTTCTGCTTTACTCTTCTTGTGCTAATGTTTTAAAATCTTTGTCTAAGATGGGTTCTATTTCTAGAGTTCAGTAGTATCATAATATTTCTATGAAGTTCGTTATTCAAAATATTATGGAAACTAGGAGTCTCAATTTGATAAGAATCCGCATCAATACCATAGCTTTTTAGTATATCTTCTATATCAAACAAAGACAGTCCTTGGTGGTTATTGTTATCAAATTGTAGACTATCTAAATGTTCTAATTTTGGGAAATAGTAAGAAATGATTGTCTTTACACAAGCCATTCCACAATCCAGCAAAGTTGCTTGTTTATAGTGACTAACCATTATTTTCTCCTTTTTCAACACTTATCTTACTATAACCATCAACTTCAATGACGCTATTCGAAGTTTGATTTGTCGTAGGAACCTTTAAAACTTCTCCTGTATTATTTGTATGCAAAGTATAGATTCCATCAAAATCTTTAGGAACTGTAATAGATACATCGCCAACAAGAGTATCTACAAAAATTTTTTCGAAAGTTGCATTTTTCCCTAAGGAAATGGTTACATATAACTTGTCTTTCCCTTGTGAACTCAAAGCCAAATTAAAGCCATGTTGTGAAAATGGAATATATAGACTATCTGAACTCATTTTAACGTTTTTAGTTATGTTATTCACTGATTCTTCGGAAACTTTTCCTTCTATTTGAACACTTGTTTCATCTGATTCACTCTTGACAACTTTAACATCAATTGCTTGCTTTGAACCATAAAACTCTAACGTTTTAATACTTTTAGAAGAAAGAGCCCACGATTGTTTTACACTGATTGTCGTCTCTCCTCGTTTTAAGGTTAATAAAATTCCAGCCACTACAAACAGTAACAACAGCCCAATTACAATTCCTATTTTTTTCATCATTAGTACTCCTACTTAAATTCTTTTTTACTGAATACAACAAACGCAAGTACAATCACTGCTATACTTACCAATATAGGATAGCCTACATTCGTAAGGGTAAATTGACTTACTCCAGGGGAAGTTTTCAAATTTAAAGTCATTAATAAATAGTCTCTCACACTCTCACCAGAGTTTGGAAGGACATAAACCAATAGGTTATCAAACAGTAAAATATAGAGTATATAAATCATACATGATTCATAAACCTTATCAAATATTTGAAAAATTAATAATGAGATACTGATAATAACCAAATAGTATGGTAGTTGATGTAAAAATGTCGAAACAATCAACACCAAGTCTCCCTCCAAATAGACGAGGGCTGTTAAACTATAAAAAATAGTTACATATAGGAAAGACAAACAAAAGGCTCCCAAAGTTTTATATAAAAATAACTTCCAACGTTGTTTTTCTTTTGTGAGGAGAATGTTAATCGTACGGAAACTATAATCTTCCCCCCAGAAAAATAAATTAGTAGAGATAAAAAGCAAAGGAATAAAACCACTCACATTTGAAATCAATACTCGAAATGCTGGTTCATCTTCATTCGATGACTTAAAAAATAAGGAGAATAACAAAATCAATAATCCTATCAACAAACTAGGAAGTACTCCTCTTTTTTCCCAGTAAAATTTATACATATCTGCTTTAAGAGAATTCATGACTCTCCTCCTTTCTTAAATCATCAGATAATATTATGCAAATAGTAGTCCTCAAAACGTTCTTTCTTAATATAAATATCCTGTATCACTAGATTTGACACGACACTATATTCCAAGATAGCCATTAATTTTTCCTTTTCTGGCACAACCAGATAGTCATCCTGCTCAAAATGAACAATGCCTTCTGCTTTTAAAAACATTTTTAGAATCTGATTATCACTCGTCTTAAGGAAGAGCTTTTCCGACAAATCATTTGCTAGCTCTTTTGAACTCATCACATTTAGAATCTTTCCTTTTTTCATGATGATATACTTATCTGTTATAAATTCCAATTCTGACAGAATATGGCTCGAGATTAAAAAAGTAACTCCTAACTGATCCCGTAAATTCAAAATCATTTTTCTTAAATCTGAAATCCCTTGAGGATCTAAACCATTCACTGGTTCATCTAAGATAATAAGCTCTGGATTATCCAAAAGCGCAATTGCTATCGATAGTCTTTGCTTCATTCCAAGGGAATAGTTTTTTACTTTTCGATCCCATGACGGTTCAGGCAAGTGAACCAATTCCAACATTTTTGTGATATCTGTCTTTAAACCAAATCTTGTTTTATAATATTGCAGGTGTTGACGTCCAGTCAAATTTGGATAGAGGGCAGGTGATTCGATAATACTACCAATCTTATGCTGCGAAACACTCTCAATTTCTCCCTTATCAGCTTGAATTAGTCCTAGAAGAATTCTCATTAAGGTTGTCTTTCCTGCACCATTTTCACCGATAAGACCACATATTTCCCCTTGCTCAATATCAAAGGAAATATTATGTAAAACCTGTTCTTTCCCATATGTTTTATCAATATTTTTAAGACTTAAAATCACACGATTCATAGTTTCTCTCCGTTCATTATATTAAAAAGTCTCTGACAAGGAATGAACCCTGCCAGAGATTTTTAGATTACGTTAACTCCAGCAGAAGAACCCAATACCTGTGAGCATTCCATAAATACCGAGTGGTGAAACAGCACAAAATTGACCTGCCACAATGTGTTTTTTATGTTTATTACTTAGTTTTTTCATTACTTAACCCTCCTTTTAATCCCAACAAAATATACCTACTCCATATCGAAGACCTATAATACAAAAGCGACCTGCTACAATGTGCTGTTTATTTTTGTTACTTAGTTTTTTCACTACTTCATCCTCCTATTTAATCCCAACAAAATATGCCTACTCCATATCGAAGACCTATAATACAAAAGCGACCTGCTACAATGTGTCTTTTGACACGTCCAGTTAGTTTTCTCATCAGAAAACCCTCCTTTTAAAAAATTTTTTATAATAACCAAATGAGATTCTCATTTCAGTCATTTATTAACTGTTTTAAATCTTTAGACAAGATTTCTTCGCTTCCTTGTTCTACATAAATTTGTTTCACTATCCCATCTTTATCCACTATAAATATTGTTGGAATAGCTTTTACATCAAAAAACTTAAAAGCTTGTAAATCTTGATCTATATAAACTGGAAAGGTAAAACCCTGATTCCTTAAAAATTGATGAGAGGTTTCAAGTGTTTCACGTTCCCCATCAACTATATCCACCATAAAGAAATCAACTTTATCTTGGTATTTATCATAAAGGTGCTGAATGATTGGGAGCTCTTTTTGGCAATCAGGACACCAACTAGCCCAGAATACCACAACCTTTGGTCTAAACTTATAATCTGATAGTTGAACCTGTGCTCCCTCATTAGAGGTTAACAATGCATTCTTGAATGTTGTATTTTTAGTTTTTGAAATATATTGGTTTATTTCCTCCTCTTTTTTTAAGAGGAGCTCTTGCGCTGTTTCTTCTTGATGATGAGATTCCTGGTTTTGATAGTAAAATCCTGCTAAAAATAAAGATGCTATCACAAGAAGAACCATTGTCTCTACAACATGTTTTTTTGACATCATGGATTGTCCTCCACTTCTGAAATTCTAAAACTTTCGATAATAGATAATTCTTCTGGTAAGATTAAAACTCGCTCTTCGCCTGCATCTAAAATAGCTAAACGGAATGGTTCCTTATTCAACTCTATTTGTACCAACTTTTGCTCCGTCGTGTTATTTCGAAACAGCAAACTGTGGCGAGTTTGTGTAAACGTCTCTAGCGAGATACTAAAATCTTCCATTTCTATCTCCTATCCAGAAAACCAAAAACTAAGACTTAAGAATACTTCAAATCCAAACATGCTTCTTTCCTCCTTATCTCTTGTTCTTTATGATCATAGTATAGCGCTTTCAAAAATAAAAAAACATGACAAAAATGTCATGTTAGCTCTCCATTTCCTCAAAAGTTTTTAAATCTTTTTCTTTTTCTCCCAATATACGCGCTTCTAATACTTGGTCTCCAAATGCTTGAGCACAAATAATAGCTCTATCGTATAAGCGGATGGCTTGTTCCTTATCCCGTTTATGAAATAAGGTACACATAGCTTCAAGCATATCAACAATTGGCTTGTTTTGAAAATCCTGCGATAAAATCATCAGCCTGTTCATCGCCTTAACATAAGGCTCAAAAGTGGAGTAAGATTTTTCCATCCATTGAACAGCTAAAGAATCAAGCACTGTTCTCTTTAACATATAAGCTGTCTCTAAATCGGATGAATTTGTTTCTCTTATAAGTTTTTTAGAAAGCATCCAAAACAGTTCATGATGATACCCAATCGGTCTTGCTAAACACGAAACAAAGTACAATTTTATCAGAAGCAAATCATTCACCGAATAGTTTTTCCTTATCTTTACTTGTTCAAAATATTCATCCAGCAAAGCATCGCCAAAACCTGCATCTTCACTTACAAAGACATCAAAACTAGCTTGTAAGGCACTAACTGCAATCTGCTCATCCTCAGGTAGACTGTCATAATAGTGTTCGTAAACTCTTTCAAACAACTCTTCCTTAACTTGGATTCTATCATCATCTCCATAAGTTTGAAACTTAATGAGTTTATCCTTTAATATCAAGTACTCGGAGGGTAAAATCATATGATCCATATCTACTATATGTGAAATTGAACAGCCTAGTTTGTAAGCTATATACTCTACCTTGGATAAACTCGGGGAAGACTGGCCTGATTCAATCCGTGCTAATTGGCGCACCGTTATCTCAGTTTCATCATCACAAAGAGTTTCACGAGTGATATGTTTCATCTCTCGCAACATTCGGATTCTTTTACCTACTTCCTTCTTGATATCCATCTTAAAATCTCCTGATAATTAGTTACCGAATAATATTATATTTTTTATATTATGCTGTTTTTTTATTGAACTAAGCAATTCTTAAAATTTTATATTACAAAACTTAACAAGACTAAACCATATTTCGCACGCTAAATAGCAAGTCAATTGACCTGCTTCTGCTTTACTTTTCTTGTGCTAATGTTTTAAAATCTTTGTCTAAGATGGGTTGGATTTCTAATTGATTGGCATCTAGTTGGTGGTAAGATGCTGACGGTAGTACCTCAAGGAATTTTGTATAGTCCAAGCGAGCGATGGCTTCATAGTCTTCTGGTTTAGAGCCGTCTCCTGTGATTTGAACCAAGTCAATCTCCCACTGGACTTCCTTATCCAGCAATTGCTCAATATAGGCTGCAGGGACAAATGGTTCTCTCGGCAACACTGTCTTGACTCCTTGAGCCAGATGGTAAACACCGTGCACTTGGCCTTCTCCATCCTGATAGAAGGAAACTCTTGCAAAGTAGGCATCTGTCTCTTGAACCGCACGCACACGCGCTTCAAACTGAGCCAAACCATCTTCCTCTAAAAAGCTTTTCAAGTCCCCATGACTAAAGAAAACAGGATTAAAAATTCCTTGGCAAATCGTAAAACGGGCTGCACTATCAGCCAGATGGGCTTGAATACTTGCTTGGAAATACGCTTCAAAATCAAAACCATCTAGTCCTTCAATCTCAGTTTCTGTATAAGCAAGCAGAGCATCTAAAAATGATTTGATAATCTGCCAGTCTGTCTTCGTGAGTAAGTCAGGAAGATCGACACGGTAAGCCTTTTGACCATCAGCATAACTGACCTTAAAAAGAAATTGTGATTGCCCCACTATTGCACACTCGATATACTCGAGACGATTAAGAGGCTGACGGAGATAGACAGCATCATAGCTATGTGACTCCAAGCCATCTACCAAGGCCAAGATAGACTTGGCAGTCAAAATTTCCTGTTCTCCTAAAATGCTCTGTTTATTTGGAATAAAAAATGTTTTCGTCATAACTGGACTCCTTTGAAATCGTTTACATATAGTATACCTTATTTTTCTGAAAGATACAGAAACAAACTTTAGATTTTTGAGTAAAAAGCATAGAAAAACAGCCCCTGAGGACTGTTTGATCTTATACAGTAGCTGCTTGATCCAAGCTTTCACCGATAGCGGCTAGGCGCTCGACAACTTCAGCTTGTGTCAATTCATGTTCTGAAACATAGCGGTTACGTGGGTGAACACGGCACTCGTGTGAACATCCACGAAGGTACTTGTCTTCATTTTCTTCTGATGTCAAGATACGACGGTTACAGAATGGATTTCCACAGTTGACATAACGTTCACATGGTGTTCCGTCAAACCAGTCTTTTCCTACGATAGTTGGGTTGACATGGTTAACATCTACGGCAATACGCTCGTCAAAGACGTACATTTTCCCATCCCAAAGCTCACCTTGGACTTCTGGGTCTTTACCGTAAGTTGCAATTCCTCCGTGCAATTGACCGACATCTTTGTAGCCTTCACGAACCATCCAACCTGAGAATTTCTCACAGCGAACTCCACCTGTACAGTAAACCACGACACGCTTATCCATGAATTTTTCCTTGTTGTCACGGACCCATTGTGGCAACTCACGGAAATTGCGGATATCTGGGCGGATAGCCCCACGGAAGTGTCCTAGGTCGTACTCATAATCGTTACGTGTGTCAAGGACCACTGTATCTTCGTCAAGAAGGGCTTCTTTGAACTCTTTTGGAGACAAGTAGGCACCTGTTGTTTCAAGTGGGTTGATGTCGTTATCAAAATCGTTATCTTCCAAACCAAGGTGGACAATTTCTTTCTTGTAGCGAACAAACATCTTCTTGAAGGCTTGTTCATTTTCTTCGTCAATCTTGAACCAGAGGTCTTCCATGCCTGGGAGGCTGTGAACGTAGTCCATGTATTTTTGAGTTGTTTCGTAGTCACCTGAAACTGTTCCGTTAATTCCCTCGTCAGCGACTAGGATACGGCCTTTAAGACCGATTGATTTACAGAAAGCCAAGTGGTCTGCAGCAAATTGCTCTGCATTTTCAATTGGAGTATAAAGGTAGTAAAGTAAGACACGAATATCTTTTGCCATAAGATTTGTTCTCTTTTCTATTCTTAAATTTTCAGAATTTTTCATCT
>CABTAV010000014.1:0-19509 GCA_902482895.1 uncultured Streptococcus sp.
CAATAATGACTTTTTCTAGTAAGGATTGATCAATCACTTTCATCGTTTTTTCCTCAACTATCCTTTACCTGATCGTTTTAAAACAATCCGATATACTTTTTTAACCCACTCCTCCAAACCTTCTCCATCATGGTCAAGATAATACACCCTATCCAGTAATTGACTTGGAATAATATTTTCAAATTGGCTCTCATTATGAGTTGGAATAATGCAAATATACAACTCACTAAATAAATTCAACATGTCCTTAATTTTTGCAACATGGTAGCCATCAAAAATATAACCAGTAAGTTTAATCAAATCTGTATAGATAAAATGAAAACTCACTCCAGGAATAAACTTATCTTGTAATTCTTTCTCTGAAGGAGCTCGACCTAATAAACGCTCCATCGCTAATCGATAACCAGAACTTGTATTTGACCACCCTAACATGACATAGTCAAAATAATCTATCGGATCCGATGCAGCATTTCTACTATCCAAAACCAACTCCTCAGCATCTCGCCCAAAGGCTTTCACAGCAGATAATAGCTGACCTGTTTTAAAGATAGAAATCGCTGCATCTATAGTCGTAGTATGACTACAGTAGTCTGAAGTCACTAACCTCTTATGTAGATCATAAGTCGAGGCTACTCTTTTATCTGTAGGGGTAAATGGTGGCAGAAAGGGATGCTGACAGATGTAATCTAAAATTTCTTTTTTTAAACAAGAATCAGCACACTCAATACTTGTTTGACGTTTATGAAGTTTTTCGTAAGCTATAAATTTAGCAATTTTTTCTAATTCCCACTCTTGAATATTTGGATAATCAATTAGTGCTAAGTAGTATATTCCATCCCATTGTAAACTATATTCCCCATTATAAATTTTTAAAATCATCTAATCACCTCACTCCATTATACAACAAAAAGGAGGCGCAGACCTCCTTTGGTAATCTTATATCTAAAATTTAATACTCATTTCTACCATTTTAGATATAGATATAGAAAATACACTCTCTTAAGCGATTTTTCTCTTATTTTCTATCCAATGTCCGAAGTGCTGCCTGATAAGTTTGCTCCATCAGCATGGTAATGGTCATAGGACCGACACCTCCAGGGACTGGAGTGATATGGCTAGCAAGTGGTGCAACAGCCTCATAATCCACATCCCCACAGAGCTTGCCATTTTCATCGCGATTCATCCCAACATCAATGACTACCGCACCTGGTTTGACAAAGTCAGCAGTCACAAATTTGGCACGGCCGATTGCTACTACAAGAATATCTGCTTTTGCAGCCACCTTGGCAAGATTATGAGTGCGTGAATGGGTCAAGGTCACTGTCGCATTCTTGGCCAAAAGAAGCTGAGCCATGGGTTTTCCAACAATGTTTGAACGACCGATGACAACCGCATTTTTACCTTCTAATTCAATCCCATATTCATGAAACATTTCCATAATTCCTGCAGGTGTTGATGGAATCATAACTGGATGTCCAGACCAAAGGCGTCCCATATTTAGAGGATGGAAACCATCCACATCCTTTTCTGGATCAATTGCTAATAAAACTGCCTCTTCATCGATATGTTTTGGTAAAGGTAACTGGACCAAAATCCCATGCCAAGCTGAATCTTGATTGTATTTAGCAATTAGGTCCAACAATTCCTCTTGAGTAATGGTCTCTGGAACTCGCACAACTTCACTATGGAATCCTGCCACAAGGGCAGAACGTTCCTTGTTACGAACGTAGACTTGGCTGGCAGGATTATCTCCCACCAAAATCACTACCAAACCAGGCACTAGACCTGTTGCTTCTTTTAGTTTTGCAGTCTTTTCAGCCAACTGCCCCTGCAATTTGGCCGCTAAAGCTTTCCCATCAATAATCTGTGTCATATCACTTCTCTTTTCTTTCAAATATCTTCCATTATACCAAAAACTGCTAGTACCCTCTAACACTTCTTTCCTAGGCAATCCTATAGTTTCAAACTATAAGAAAAAGGAGCGGATATAAAAAAAGAAGATGACGAATCATCTTCTTAAAAACTATGAGTTTTTAGTCTTCTTTTTTCTTGCGAGAAAGAAGTCCAAATCCACCTAGGGCTCCAAGAAGTCCAAGCGCTGCGAGGCTAGCGTTAGCTTCTGTACCTGTGTTAGGCAATTCTTTTTGACCTTCAACATATTTAGGTGTTGCTGGTTTAGCAGCTGTGTCAGTTGCTACTGTTGCATCTGCTTGAGCTGGTGCCGCTGGTTGAGTTTGATTTGGTGCTGCTGGCTGTCCTGGTTCGGTAGGAGTTACAGGTTGATCAGGAGCAGTTGGTCTTGACGGAACATTTTGTGGAGTCTGTGGTGTTGGTGTTGGTCTGTATTCATTACCTCCATTTCCACCACCATTGTTTGGTTGTGACTCAGAACCACGTTTTGGAGTTACTGTTACTGGTACTTCTAATTCAATAATTTCTCCAGTTGGTAATTTAACCTTCACTTTAACCGCAGTTTTTACTCCTGGGGTTTCTGTTGTTGGAATTACCCAGTTCTCTTCGATGATTTCCCATCCTTCTTCTTTAGGAAGTTCGATATGTTTCTTAACATCATCTTTAGTAATCGGAGTTCCAACTTCTACTACGATTGGAGTTACTTTTGGTGTTACCGTAACCGGTACTTTAACTTCTTTAGTAGCAATAATGTTTCCATCTTTATCTTTATACTCAACTGTTACAGTTACAGAGTCTTTTTCACCCGCTGTTTCTGTTCCTGGAGTTGTTAATGGAGTTTCTTTAACCGTTACTGTTACACCTTCTGGTAATCCTTTGGTATTTTCAGCTGATTCTTTTACTTTATCAGCAACAGCTTTTTCAAGTGTACCTTTATCAGTATCTTTCGGTACAACGACACCTTTTGGAGAAACTTTTGGCAATACTGTTACTGGTACTTCTACTGTTTCTTCTCCGCCATCTTTATAAGTAACTTTTGTTGTTACTTTAACATCTTTAGCTCCAACTTTACCTTCTGTTGTTGGGATAGCTTTGTTGATGTCTTCATCAGTTACTGGTGTTTTTGTTCCGTCTGTATCAGGAGTGATTGCTTTGTTTACATCATCAGCTTTTGGTTTGTCACCTTCTACAACGTAGACTGGTTTAATATCTGAACCTTTCACATTTACTGTTACAGGGATTGTAGTTGTGTAGTCTTTTCCATCAACTGTGTATGTTACTGGTACTTCTACTGTTGTTACTCCAGTTCCTTTATTAGCTGTTACTTTGTCTTCGATAGCTTTTGTTACATCACCTACAGTTACTGTAGCACCTTGTGGTAGTTTAGATACGAAATCAGTCGCTTTAACTGCTTCATCAGCTTTAGCTTTAGCTAATTCTTTCAGTTTGTCTGGAGTTGTTCCTTTAGTTACTGTTACGTCTGCTTTAGCTACTGGTAATACTGTAACTGGTACTTTTACTTTCTCAGGTTCTTTCATTCCTGGATAAGTTACTGGGACTTCTACTGTTACATCTGTAGCTCCAGCTTTTCCTTTTGTATCCGGTAATGTTGTTGGTTCTCCAACTGTTCCACCTTCACCTGGTGTTACGGCATCTTTAGCTTTAGTTGGTTTATCACCTTCGAATACTACTACTGATTTTGGAGTTGATCCTACTACTGTTACTGGGACTTCTACTTCTTTCGTTCCAATAACATTTCCTTTATCATCAGTATATTCAACAACAACTGTCGCAGGTTTTGGTTTTCCTGTTTCAGTTACTTCAGCTGTTGTTGGAGTAGTCCCTGCTTTTACTTCTTTAACTTTTACAGTTACTCCTTCAGGAAGTTTATCTTTTGGTAATGCAGCTACTACTTCTTCAGCTTTGGCCTTAACCGCATCTTCTAAGTTTTCACTTCCTTTAAGAACTGTTAAGCCTTCAGGTTTCACTAATGGTAATACTTTAACGACTGCAGGTACTTCTACAAGTTTGTCTTCACCATCTTTAGCTACTACTGTTACTTTCTTATCTCCTGGTGTTGTTGTATCTACTGGTTCTTTATACTCGAATGTAGTTCCTTCTGGATATTGGTCAGGATCGATACTTTCATCAGCTGATGGTTGTGGTTTCTTAGGATCTTCGAACACATATTGTGTCTTAGGTTCTACTACCATTACTTTGGCTGGTACTTCTACAATTGTTTTTCCATCTAATTTAGCTACAACTGTTACTTCTTTTTCACCTGCCGTTGTTGTATCAACTGGTTTTTTATACTCAAAAGTAGTACCTTTTGGATATTCATCTGGAGTAATGCTTGAGTTAACATCTGGTTGTGGTTTCTTAGGATCTGCAACAATAAATTGTGGTTTACTATCTACTACACGTACTGTTGCTGGTACTTCTACTAGTACTTTATCCCCTTGTTTAACAACTACTGTTACTTTCTTATCTCCAGGTGCAGTTGTATCTACTTCTTCTTTGTATTCATATGTTGCATCATCTGGATAGTCTGAAGTATCAATATTATCTTCTGGTGAAGGTTGTTTTTTAGCTTCACTTACTGCTACTAATTGTGGGTATCCCTTAACAACTTTCACTGGTACATTAACAGTTTCTTCACGTTTATTATCACCTGAACCATATGTTACTGTTACTGGTGCAGTTAATGTATCATCTCCAACTTTTCCTTTTGTTTCTGGAATCTTAGATTCATCTACAGTTTTATCATTTCCTTTTGTAGTAACCGCATCTTTAAGTTTGTCTGTTGTTGGCTTATCACCTTCTACGACATAAACAGGAGTTGGTGTTGAAACTTTTGGAGTTAATTTAACAACAAAGTTTTGACTGATTTCAGTATCAGTATCTGCAGTTGTATCAAATGTTGGTTTTTCAGCGTCAGGTTTAGCAAACGGATTATCATTCACTTCATAACCCATTGATTTTAACACATCAAGACGAGCTTGAATTTTGTCTTCTGGAATTTTTGTTCCTGCTTTACCTGAAAGATCATTAATATTGAATTTCTCATCTAATGGTGTTTCTTTACCATCTTTATCTACAGAAACAAATTTCACTGTAGCTTTTTGAATTCCAGGTGCATATTGAATTGGAGTTTTACCGAATTTATCAGTTGGGTCAAAGTTTTCTGGAACTTTGTATCCTTTAGATGGATCGGCAGGATCAACTGGTGTTAATTCTACTCCATTGTATGTTGGAACATATCCATCTACATAAGGAATAACTACCTTACTGAAATCACCAGGTTTTGTTGGGTCATTTGGATTGTTTGGATATTTAATTTTTTCTGGTGCATCTTGTGGTTTCTTACCAGCTGGATACTCAGGTGTAAATGATCCAATTTCTTTATAAAGAACTTTTGTCACTTCTGGAGTAACAGTTCCATCTTGTGCAGGAACTGGAGCTTCTTTTTCAGCCACTGTTTTATCTGCTTCTTTTACTAATAAGTAATTTTCTACAACTGGTGAATCAACTGCGTTGAATTTACCTTTTGTTCCATCAGCTGTCGCATCTGTTAATTTATCAGCTTCATTGTAAACTTGCCAATCAGAGTATGTTACATCTCCTGTTTGTGGGTTTACAGTTGCTGTACGTTTATAAGTTACTTTTTGTACTTTTTCAGCATATAAAGGAGTTGCATCATCTTTGTTTGCATCTTCTTCTTTTAGATACTTGATTGTATGTGTTACTTCTTTAACTAAATCTTCACGTGTTAATCCTGCTGGATATTTACCAAGATTTTCATCTCCATCTTTTACAGGTGTATCTGCAGTTTTTGGAGATACTGGAGCTGTTGTGCTTGGATTTGTTGGATCAGTTGTTACTGTTGGATCTACTGTAATTAAGTCTAATACGTGAACAGTTACTTCTGCTTCAGTAGATTTTTTACCTTCACTATCCGTTGATTGTACTTTTACAGTGTAATCTCCAACTGTAGTTGTATCTAATCCGCCGTCATTACTTACAGCAATCGTCGGTTTAGTAGTATCATCTCCATCACGATCATCTTCTAAGTCAGTTGCTGTTGGTTTTGCTACTTCAACAACTTTATCAGCATTCCATTTATTTGCAGCATCTGTTTTATAAACATAAATATCTTTCTTAGCTTCTACTTTTGGAGCTTCATTGACAATGTTTGCATAACTTGGTTCAGAAACGTTTCCTACTGGTGAAACTGAAGTTGCAGCAATCTTCTCATTACCTTCATGTGTATGAAGACTAACATCTTTAAGACTTACTTTCAGTTTACCTTCAGGAGTTGTTTCTACTTTAGTATCTCCTTGATACCAACCATCATCTTTTTTCTCTAATTCGATAATGTCATTATTTGGTAATGTGATTTTGATTTTCTTACCAATTTCATTTTCAATTTGTAAAGCTTTTTTAATTTCAGCTATTCTTTTAGCTGTTTCTTCATCTGATAAAGTAACTCCATTATTATCAGCTACTTTTTTAAGATTAGCTTTAATTTCGTCATCTGACGGAGTTAATGAACCTGGTGCATCACCTGTATTTACTAATAAGTATTTTTCTTGATTTTTCGCATCAGAATCTCCTACAATACTATCTGTGTGGACTTCTTCAACTGTAGCTGACTTAGGAGTACGTGCATCAATATAGATTGTTCTATTGTAGTAGTAATCTGGATTATCAGTCCATCTTAACCCATTAGCTTTGTAGTTTCCATCAAAAGCGTAAGGTCCTTTATCTCCAGTCCATAACCATGGGTAAATTCTATTTCCTTCGGCATCTTGAGTACCCATTCCACCTGTTCCTGTAACTTTAAATGTAGCATCTCCTACATAATCATCTTCAGTTGTAAATGGAATTGAGAATTTTCTTGATGTTTCCCCTGCAGCTTTTAGATTATTTTTACCATATTGAACTGCATTTACATCCATACTTAATGTATTAGTCGCTTCATCATAACGAACATTTGTTAAGTATCCTTGATCAGTCCAAATATTTTCACCTTTTGCTTTTGATAAATCTAATTTTTTGTAGTTTGTAGTATCAACTGTACCTAATTTAACACCTTTTGGAACTTGTACTTTAATGTTAAATGTACCACCGTAAGGGAAAGTATTTTCAACACCACCAACGTTTTTCAATTCAAGGTTTAATTTACCTTCTTGAGAACGTTTGTAAAGTTTACCCGCTACATATCCGTACTCTCCACTCTTACCTTCACTAGTAACGTTTGTAGTTAATTGCATACCAGGACCAGTAGCAAGACCTACACCACCGATAATGAATCCATCTTGAACACCTTTAAAATTACCGTCATCTTTTGCTTTGATTGTAACTTTAACTTTACTTGTTCCTTCTGGAACATGATAAATTCTTGCAATATTATTCCAACTATCAGATGGTGTTCCTTGATTTGAACCTGCTGGTCTTCCTGTAGCTTCCGTTGGAGTGCTTCCATCTCTCATTGGAATAGAAGCAATTTTCTTGCCTGTGTAAGCATCTGTAATTTCTACACTTACTTCTTCACCTTCACTAGATAAAGCAGCTTTACCATATGCTCCATTGTAAACCATATTGAAGAATAATTCAGAATTAGGGTTTACGTCATATTCTTTAGATAAGGTAACACCTTTACTTCCTAATTCAAGATAGTAATCTCTATCTTTAACATTTCCTCTAGCATCGTTTTTCATTCCATCTAGAGTAATAGCACCACCTAAGAACTTACCATCTGCTGTTGGTTGGTTTTGAGTAGCAGTTGAAGCATCATGTTTACCATTTTCGTCATAAGCTTTTGCTGGTTTTGGAGCTTCTGTTCTGTCGCCAGCAATAGTATAATCTGTTGGTGCTTCTGGCTTAACAGCATTTACATAGTCTTTTGCTCCGCCAATTTTCCAACCGTTTAATGCACCTGCTTCAGCTTCTGCTGCAGTGATTTTTTTAGTCTTCCAATTGTAAGTTACTTTACCGTAATGTTTTTCACTTTGAAGATTATTTACTTGATCTTCAATCGTTTTACTTTTTGATTCTACTGCAGGACCTGAGAAATCAACTGCACCAAATCCGTTACTCATGCTTTCAAAAACACCGTTTGCTGGGTTATTACCATAACCAGCTCTGTTATTATTAATTGGAGCTCCCCAGTTTTCGGCATTATTTAGATAGTAATTCAGTCTATCTTTTTCTTGTTTTGCTTCTGTTAGTGCTGCTTGAAGTTCTTGTTCTGTAGCATCGGCTTTGGCTGCTGCTGTTGTCGCTTTTGTTTTTTCTTCTTCAGCTTTTGCTACAATAGCACGTAAAACATCTAGTTTTTCTTTGTTTGTTTTACCTTCACCTAAAGCTTCTTCTTTTGTAATTTCGACTTTTACTTTATCGATTGCAGCTTTTAATTCAGCATTTACAGTATTAATATCATTTTTATATCCTGTCGCAACGGCAGCATCTCTAAATCCACTTTCACCTTGTCCTGGAATAGCTTTTCCATTACGTGAATCTTGATTTTTGTTTTCTTTCTTGTCTGCAGATGCTTTTGGCATACTTTCAAGAACAAAAGCTCTGTTTTTCAATGAACTTGTTGAAAAATCAACTTCTTTTTGTGTCGCTTTGTCGTTTGAAAGAAGGGCTTGGGCCTTAGCAAGTTCTGCTTTTGCTGCTTCAATGGCTGAGGCAGTCTTTTCAGTTAAACCAGCTTTCTCAAGAGCTGCTTCCATACGAGCAATAGCTGCTTCCAATTTGCTTGTATCAGCCTTTGTAGTTGGTGCTTCTTCCACTTTTGGTGTTTCAGCTGGTGCTAGAGCTTCTTCGGCTTTTGGTGTTTCAGTCGGTGCTGTTGGTTGCGTTGCTGCAGGCGCTGGTGTTGATGGTTGCTCAGCTGTTGGTGTAGCAGTTCCAGTCGAAGCTAGAGGCATGGTTGAATCTGCTTGATTGCCGGCATCTGGGACTGTTTGTGAATCAGATGCCGTCTTTGGTGTAACTTGAGCATCCGCCTGAACAGTTGCTGCTCCACCAAACATCATATATGCTGCAACAGCTACTGATGCCGCACCAAAACTATACTTACGGATTGAAAAGCGCTGGACTTTTTGTCCGTGATTTTTTTCCATTCTTGAATACATGGTTTCTCCTTTTTTATTTATATAGTAATTACAGGATCGAGTCCTAGCAGTTTGAAAATTCCTTCATTCCCAGCCTGAGTTACACAATTTTATGGCTTTACATAGGTAATCGATCCCTAACTCATATTATAGCATTTTAAAATTTAAAATGTCCATTATTATACTAAACAAATTTACAGACTTTGGTTTTTATCAAAAAAGTTTTAAATCTAAAATTTATATTTCATTTAATACTAGAAAAATGAGAAATGAAATCCGTCTCTCTAACTTAATTAAATAAATACCCACTATAGTTGACAAAGAGCAAAAATAGTCTGGGACAATAGTCCCTTATCTCCAAAAAAACAACGGATTTGCCGTTGTTTCAGATTGAAGACAAACATCGTTTTAATGTTTGTCTTTTTTATATCTTCAGCGTTACTATTCTCAAAATAGGCTAAAATCTTTATCAAAATAGTTTTCAGCGAAAAATAAAAAGGCTTCCCCGCCATCATTTTTACCAATTTTTTGATATTCAGGCACGCCAAAGTAAGTTCAACTTTTGCCTTCATTTTGGACTTACCTACTTCTCTTGTATAACGTAGATTGTGGTATTCTTTGGCTGTGCCAAAAAGCCGCTCCACCGATTCTTTACGTTTCTGGTAAAGTTCCTTACTTCCCTTTTGATGCCGAATCTCCTCACAAACCTCTAAATACTCCCTCCAAATATGGCGAGTAAAGACTTTCTGTTTCTTCTTACTTTCTGTGTAACTGGATAACAGAGGACAATTTGCGCAAATCTTAGGATCACTTTTATACTCACGATAGCCATCGCGATTTGTTGTAGAGTAGGCTAACACTTGATTTTCAGGGCAAAGGTAACAGTCATAGTATTCATCATAGATAAAGTCCTTAGGGCGAAGCTTCCCTTTCTTTCCACGAGGGCGAGTATAAGGGAATACAGGTGTAATATTTTGGTCAAGGAGGAATTTTGCAATACTTGGAGTCTTATAGCCAGAATCGGCGATAAGGTAGTCAGATTGGAATCTCTCCAACTATTCAAAAAGTGCAAGAAAAGCCTGACTGTCATGCACATTGCCAGCATCGATACTATAAGCTAGTGCCCATCCATGCTGATCGCACCCTACTTGGGCATTGTAGGCGAACACTTCCTTATGCTCTCTCTTGTGAAACCAACCACTTTCAGGGTCTGTAGTAGAAGTCTTCTTCGGCTCAGCCTCGCTTTCTTTTGCAGGCTCGAACGACTTTTTTCCGTGCTTTTTCCGATCTAAGTCAATCTCAACTTCCAGTTGCTTACTCATAAACTTAGCTTGCTTGTCTAGAACTTGACGAGTATATTTGTGATTATTAGCTGCGGCCTTGATATGAGTCCCATCAATAAAAATCTCAGTCGGGTCAATCAAACCTTGCCCCCCATATAATGGATAGAACATAATGAAAAATTTCCTCTATTACTTCCTTATCTTGAAAACGACGATTGTAATTTTTGCCATAAGTGGTAAAATGAGGAACCTTATCGTTTAAGCTCAAATCCAGAAACCAGCGATAGGCGGTATTGACCTCAATGTCCTTGATGGTTTGTCTCATGAAACGGATACCGTAGAAACATTGGATGAGAGGGATTTTAACCAGCATAACAGGGTCTAAACTAGGACGCCCTTTATCCTCAGAATAAGTATCTGCGACCAAGTCATAGATGAAGGAAAAATCGATAACTTGCTCAACTTGACGAAGAAAATGGTCTTGCGGGACGAGTTCGTCTAGCGTGTAAAAATCAACTTGATTGCGGTTGTAGTCTAGATTTTCTTTGTGAAACATAGGGAATACCTCACAACTTTTCTTACATCTATTATACGACTTTACACAAAGAAAAGCCCTTAGAAACTTGTAGTCTAAGGACTCTGTCTCCAAAAAAAAGCAACGGCAAATCCGTTGCTTTTTTTTGGAGACAAGGGACTATTGTCCCAGCCTCTTCTTTTCTATCAAACTGAACGCATTCCAAACCAGTCTTTTTTTGAGTTTTTTGATAAAATAGTACTATCAGTGAAAAGGATGGAAGCATGACTAAGAAAATCGTAGCTATTTGGGCCCAGGATGAAGAGGGTGTGATTGGTAAGGACAATCGTCTGCCTTGGCATTTGCCAGCAGAACTGCAACACTTCAAAGAAACAACTCTGAATCATGCTATCTTGATGGGGCGCGTGACCTTTGATGGGATGGGGCGTCGCTTGCTTACAAAACGGGAGACCTTGATTTTGACTCGTAATCCAGAAGAAAAGATAGATGGGGTTGCTACTTTTCACGATGTCCAGTCTGTTCTAGACTGGTATCAGGGTCAAGACAAGAATCTCTACATTATCGGTGGGAAGCAAATTTTTCAGTCTTTTGAACCCTATTTGGATGAAGTAATTGTCACTCAAATCCATGCTCGGGTGGAGGGAGATACCTATTTCCCTGAAGATTTTGACTTGTCCCTTTTTGAGACGGTTTCAAGTAAATCTTATACCAAAGATGAGAAAAATCCTTATGATTTTACCATCCAATACCGCAAGAGAAAGGAAGTCTAATGGAACGTAGTATATTTGGTTTTTTCACAGCCATGCTGTGTTTGGTCTGCTTACTTGCAGGAGCACAGGCTTTTCGTAAAAAGCGCTATGGACTTTCTGTCCTGCTCTGGTTAAATGCCTTTACAAATTTGGTCAATAGTATCCATGCTTTTTACATGACCTTATTTTAGATAGAATGACAGTATAGAATAGAACGGAAGGAAATCATGCCTACAAATAGGAATAATGATATGATGGTTTATTGCTCATTTTGTGGCAAAAGCCAAGAAGAAGTACAAAAAATAATCGCAGGTAACAACGCCTTTATCTGTAATGAATGTGTGGAGTTGGCCCAGGAGATCATTCGTGAGGAGTTGGCTGAGGAAGTCTTGGCAGACTTGTCTGAAGTTCCAAAACCGATTGAACTCCTCCATATCTTGAACCACTATGTAATCGGTCAAGACCGTGCCAAGCGTGCCTTGGCAGTGGCGGTTTACAACCACTACAAACGCATCAATTTTCACGATACGCGTGAAGAGTCGGAAGATGTGGATTTGCAGAAATCAAACATCTTGATGATTGGCCCAACTGGTTCAGGGAAAACCTTCCTTGCTCAGACCTTGGCTAAGAGCTTGAATGTTCCTTTTGCGATTGCGGATGCAACAGCTCTTACTGAGGCTGGTTATGTGGGTGAGGACGTGGAAAATATCCTCCTCAAACTCTTGCAGGCTGCTGACTTTAACATTGAACGTGCAGAGCGTGGCATTATCTATGTGGATGAAATTGACAAGATTGCCAAGAAGAGTGAGAACGTGTCTATCACACGTGATGTTTCTGGGGAAGGTGTACAACAAGCCCTTCTCAAGATTATCGAGGGAACTGTCGCTAGCGTACCGCCTCAAGGTGGACGCAAACATCCGCAACAAGAGATGATTCAAGTGGATACCAAAAATATCCTCTTCATCGTGGGTGGTGCTTTTGATGGCATTGAAGAAATCGTCAAACAACGTCTGGGTGAAAAAGTCATCGGATTTGGTCAAAACAATAAAGCGATTGATGAAAATAGCTCTTACATGCAAGAAATCATCGCAGAAGATATTCAAAAATTTGGTATTATCCCTGAGTTGATTGGACGCTTGCCTGTTTTTGCTGCTCTTGAACAGTTGACAGTAGATGATTTGGTTCGTATCTTGAAGGAACCAAGAAATGCTTTGGTCAAACAGTACCAAACCTTGTTATCTTATGATGATGTTGAGTTGGAATTTGACGACGAAGCCCTTCAAGAAATCGCCAATAAGGCTATCGAACGCAAAACAGGGGCGCGTGGTCTTCGCTCGATTATCGAAGAAACAATGCTGGACGTCATGTTTGAAGTACCGAGTCAGGAAAATGTGAAATTGGTCCGCATCACTAAAGAAGCTGTCGATGGAACGGATAAACCAATCCTAGAAACAGCCTAGAGGTGACTATGGAACTTAATACACACAATGCTGAAATCTTGCTCAGTGCAGCTAATAAATCCCATTATCCGCAGGATGAACTGCCAGAGATTGCCCTAGCAGGGCGTTCCAATGTTGGCAAGTCTAGCTTTATCAACACTATGTTGAACCGTAAGAATCTCGCCCGAACATCAGGGAAACCTGGTAAAACCCAGCTTCTCAACTTCTTTAATATCGATGATAAGATGCGCTTTGTGGATGTGCCTGGTTATGGCTATGCCCGCGTTTCCAAAAAGGAACGTGAAAAGTGGGGGCGCATGATTGAGGAGTACTTAACGACTCGGGAAAATCTTCGTGCAGTGGTCAGTTTAGTTGACCTCCGTCATGACCCGTCAGCAGATGATGTGCAGATGTACGAATTTCTCAAGTATTATGAGATTCCGGTTATCATCGTTGCGACCAAGGCGGACAAGATTCCTCGTGGTAAATGGAATAAGCACGAATCAGCAATCAAAAAGAAATTAAACTTTGACCCAAGTGACGACTTCATCCTCTTTTCATCTGTCAGCAAGGCAGGGATGGATGAGGCTTGGGATGCAATCTTAGAAAAATTGTGAGGAAAAGAAAATGGCAAAAACAATTCATACAGACAAAGCTCCAAAGGCTATCGGACCATATGTTCAAGGAAAAATCGTAGGCAATCTTTTGTTTGCTAGCGGTCAAGTTCCCCTATCTCCTGAAACTGGGGAAATCGTTGGAGAAACGATCCAAGAACAGACAGAGCAAGTCTTGAAAAACATCGGTGCTATTTTGGCAGAGGCAGGAACTGACTTTGACCATGTTGTCAAAACAACTTGTTTTTTGAGTGATATGAACGACTTTGTTCCTTTTAACGAGGTTTACCAAACGGCCTTTAAAGAGGAATTTCCAGCTCGTTCAGCTGTGGAGGTGGCTCGTCTTCCTCGTGATGTAAAAGTCGAAATTGAAGTCATCGCAGAGATTGGATAAGCTAGTTGAAGTTTGGTGTTGCCAAACTTCTTTTGATATAAGGAGAAAAAGATGACAAAGAAACAACTTCACTTGGTGATTGTGACAGGAATGAGTGGTGCAGGGAAAACAGTTGCTATTCAGTCCTTCGAAGATTTGGGTTATTTTACTATTGATAATATGCCGCCAGCTCTCTTGCCTAAGTTTTTGCAGTTGGTGGAAACAAAGGAAGACGACCATAAGTTGGCCTTGGTAGTAGATATGCGTAGTCGTTCTTTCTTTTCAGAGATTCAAGCTGTTTTGGATGAGTTGGAAAATCAAGATGATTTGGATTTCAAAATCCTCTTTTTGGATGCAGCCGATAAGGAATTGGTCGCTCGTTACAAGGAAACCAGACGGAGTCACCCATTAGCAGCAGATGGACGGATTTTGGATGGAATCAAGCTAGAACGTGAGCTCTTGGCGCCTTTGAAAAATATGAGCCAAAATGTGGTGGATACGACAGAACTCACTCCACGTGAACTGCGTAAAACCATTGCAGAGCAGTTTTCAGACCAAGAACAAGCCCAGTCTTTCCGTATCGAGGTCATGTCTTTTGGCTTTAAATATGGAATTCCAATTGATGCGGACTTGGTCTTTGATGTCCGTTTCTTGCCAAACCCCTATTATCTACCAGAACTCCGTAATCAAACGGGTGTGGATGAGCCAGTGTACGACTATGTCATGAATCATCCTGAGTCAGAAGATTTTTATCAACATTTATTGGCCTTGATTGAGCCGATTTTGCCAAGTTACCAAAAGGAAGGAAAGTCTGTTTTGACTATTGCCATGGGATGTACGGGTGGACAACACCGTAGTGTAGCCTTTGCTAAACGCTTGGCGCAGGACTTATCCAAGACTTGGCCTGTCAATGAAGGGCATCGCGACAAAGACCGAAGAAAGGAAACGGTAAACCGTTCATGAGAAAACCAAAGATAACGGTGATTGGTGGAGGGACTGGGATCCCCGTCATTCTTAAAAGTCTGCGTGAAAAAGATGTGGAAATCGCAGCTATCGTAACGGTGGCGGATGATGGTGGTTCATCAGGTGAACTCCGAAAAAATATGCAGCAGTTGACACCGCCAGGTGATCTTCGCAATGTCCTTGTGGCCATGTCGGATATGCCTAAGTTCTATGAAAAGGTCTTTCAGTATCGCTTTTCTGAGGATGCGGGAGCCTTTGCTGGGCACCCATTGGGCAATCTCATCATTGCTGGTCTGTCAGAAATGCAGGGTTCGACCTATAATGCCATGCAGTTATTGAGCAAATTTTTCCATACGACTGGGAAGATTTATCCTTCCAGTGACCATCCTTTGACCCTGCATGCAGTCTTCCAGGATGGGACAGAAGTGGCTGGAGAGAGCCATATTGCAGACCATCCAGGCATGATTGACCATGTCTATGTGACCAATACCCTCAACGATGATACGCCTCTGGCCAGCCGTCGAGTAGTGCAGACCATTCTTGAAAGTGACATGATTGTCCTCGGACCTGGTTCTCTATTTACCTCTATTTTGCCCAATATCGTGATTAAGGAAATCGGGCAGGCGCTTTTGGAAACCAAGGCAGAAATCGCCTATGTCTGCAATATTATGACCCAACGTGGGGAGACAGAACACTTTACAGATAGTGACCACGTGGAAGTCTTGCATCGTCATCTTGGCCGACCTTTTATCGACACTGTCTTGGTGAATATCGAAAAAGTGCCTCAGGAATACATGAATTCCAACCGGTTTGATGAATATTTGGTGCAGGTGGAACATGATTTTGCTGGTCTTTGTAAGCAAGTTCCGCGTGTGATTTCATCCAACTTCCTTCGTCTGGAAAATGGGGGTGCCTTCCACGATGGGGATTTGATAGTGGACGAATTGATGCGGATTATACAGGTGAGAAAATGAGTTTCACAGTAGCAGTAAAAGAAGAAATCCTAGGTCAGCACCATCTAAGCCGGCATGAATTATCTGCCATTATCAAGATGTCTGGTAGCATCGGTCTCTCGACCTCGGGCCTAACCTTGTCTGTCGTGACAGAAAATGCCAAACTGGCTCGGCACCTCTATGAATCCTTTCTCCATTTCTATGAAATCAAATCGGAAATTCGTCACCACCAACGAAGCAATCTCCGCAAGAATCGAGTCTATACCGTTTTTACAGATGAAAAGGTGCAGGACTTGTTGAGTGATTTGCACTTGGCCGACTCCTTCTTTGGCTTGGAAACAGGTATTGATGAGGCGATTTTATCAGATGAGGAAGCAGGTCGTGCCTATCTCTGTGGCGCTTTCTTGGCAAATGGGAGCATTCGTGACCCTGAGTCAGGCAAGTACCAGTTGGAAATCAGTTCTGTTTATCTGGACCACGCGCAAGGGATTGCCTCCCTTCTCCAGCAGTTTTTACTGGATGCTAAGGTGCTTGAGCGCAAAAAGGGGGCTGTGACCTATCTCCAGCGTGCCGAAGATATTATGGACTTTTTGATTGTCATCGGAGCTATGCAGGCGCGTGATGATTTTGAGCGGGTTAAGATTTTACGAGAAACCCGTAATGATCTTAATCGGGCCAACAATGCCGAAACAGCTAATATCGCTCGGACAGTTTCTGCCAGTATGAAGACCATCAACAATATCAGTAAAATCAAAGATATTATGGGCTTAGAAAACCTGCCAGTGGATTTGCAGGAAGTGGCGCAACTGCGGATTCAGCACCCAGACTACTCTATCCAGCAGTTAGCAGATAGTCTCAGCACTTCCCTTACAAAAAGTGGTGTCAACCACAGACTCAGAAAAATCAATAAGATAGCTGATGAACTATAAAACCACGAATCGTAGGACTCGTGGTTATTTTCTTGAAGTTATAAAATAAATATGTGAGAAATATTTTAATGAAAGTCCACTTTATAATCTATGGTATACTATAGATGAGTTACACGGTCAGGTTAAAGGAGACACCATGAAAAAAACTAAAAAAAGTATGATTATTTTATTCAGTATTTTAGCAGTCATTGGAATCGCAGTAGGAGGATGTAGCATGCACCAATACCAAAAGAAACAAGAAATGATAGCCATCGCGACAAGTGACGAGGCTAGAAAGGTTTATGAAGAATATTTAAAGAAAGAAGATCCCAAAGCACTGACCGAAGACGGTATCATTAAGAGTTATGAAATTGATAAAGAAAAACTTTCCTATAATCCAATGGGAGGTTTAATGGTACGTTTATTTTTGAACGGGAAAAAAGATCTTAGGATGAATTTTAACTTAATAGATAATGGAGATGGTACCTATAGTACTGCATACTATGGATATACTGGTGACCTAAGCAGGATTTTGGAAGAAGGAAAAAATGATTAAGGACTATGTAAATGATAAAAATCTTCAAATAGCAATGACAGAGTATGACTCTGAAATGGATTTAGATCATGTTGTGAAAACTCAAAGAGGAGATCAACTTGGCACTGTCACCCAAGTCTACAACAATACTACAGGAGCGGGCGAGCAGGTTTATGCGGTTGTAAAAAATCCTAATGAAAATGCTGAGGATGTAGAGGAAAGTTATGCTATACTATGAGTAAGTTCATTTCTAATTTATTGATAGGATAGCGTAAAGGAGGAAACATGAAAACATCTAAAAAAAGTATGATTATTTTATTCAGTATTTTAGCAGTAATTGGAATTTCAATAGGAGGATGTAGCATGCACCAATACCAAAAGAAACAGGAAATGATAGCCATCGCGACAAGTGATGAGGCGAAAAAGGTTTATGAACATTTTATGAAATCAAAAGACCCCAAAGCATTCACCGATGAAGGAATTATAAAGAATTATGAGATTGATGAAAGTAGCTTAAGTTATAACCCAATGGGGGGATTAATGGTTTCAGTGGTTATCAACAAAGATAATGAATTAAATATAAATTATAATTTGATTGAAAACAAAGATGGCTCATACCATTCAGCATATTATTCTACTTCACCAAGATTATCCAAACTTTTGAAAGGGAATAATGAATGACACAAAATTATGTTAAAGAAGATAACCTTCAAACCGCAATGGCAGAGTATCAGGATAATATGGGTGAGAGAAGAACTTTATATGACCAATATGAAATAGAACTTGGCACTGTCACCCAAGTTTACAACAATACTACAGGAGCGGGCGAGCAGGTTTATGCGGTTGTAAAAAATCCCAATGAAAAAGCTGAGGATGTACAGGAAGTAACGGTTCTCTTTCGTGGTTCTACGGGTCCAGATCATATTTTGAATGAAGCACCAGATGTCTGGAATGACTGGGCTGAAAATGATGCAGTTATAGCCAAGAGAATTGTAATGCAAAGCAATCCCAGCGACCGAGACAATTCTACCGAGCAGCTAAAGGCTTCTGCCAGAGCTTTAAAAGATATCATGGAAAAATATCCTAATGCCAAGATTAATATCTATGGGCATTCACTTGGATCTATGGATGCTCAGTATGCCATGGCTGCCCTTGAAGCGTCCCAAATCGAACGAATCCAACAGGCTTATATCTACAACGGGCCTGATATCTATCGAATCCTTAGCCCTGAACAGAGGAAAATTGTTGATCAGATTAAAGGACGTATCTACAACTATGCTGACCCTAAAGATAAGATTAGCATGGTTGGAAGAGATCCTGCCAAGGGCAGTATCGGGTCTGTAGGTATGGTTTATTATGTAGATAGTGAACAAGAGGATTTTGTAAATCAGCATATGACCTATGGTTATCGCTTGGATAAGAATGGGAAAATAAAAATTCTCTCCAATACTAGTACAGTCGCATATAACGACTTCCTGATTAAAATGGAAGGGTATAAAACACTTAAAAATATATTGTCTTCTGATGGATATACAGCAGGGGAACAACTCTTTCTGGATTCTGAGCAAGCTAAGATTGCAGCTTCGGGTATTTGCCGTATCGTCACAGAGGAGATGGATATTATTAAAAATATCTATAATAGAGGAATTCAAGACGCAAGTGAAGTATTTGCATCTTGCAGTAATGTCCCTTGGGGATTTATCCTTAGTTCATATGAAACAGAGGTTGCCTATTCCGAAGGAGGCTTGAACTATGAAACAACTATTGGTATCATTCAGAATCGATTTCATCCTGTTGTAGATAAGGTAAAACAACTAGAAAAAGATTTTACAGACTTGGAAAAGCAAATCCAAAACGGAATTCAGAAGAAATTAGATGAAGATAGGGAATTAGCTAGTAAATTTAGCCAGTGGGAGAGTTTGTTATGATTCAGGATGACATCTGGAAAAAGCGCCAGCGTTTAGAAGAATGTGAGGATAACTATCGACGTTCTTGTAAAAAAATCGAAAATCAGTATGAGGAAGCCAACTATAAATTTCAACAATTGCGGCATATGATTGATGAGAAGCATCGAATCATTTCCCATTCCTTAGACCAGTTAGGTGGAGATACAACCGAATGGCGT
>CABTAV010000015.1:0-19115 GCA_902482895.1 uncultured Streptococcus sp.
AAAATAAGTATGAACCCACCGCCCACCACTTGGAACACACGCTGGCGGTGACACAAGCGTATGTTTTTCTGAAATTGTTGGAAGAAGCTGGCAAAATCCAGATGGAACGGTTCAATTTTGAACCCACCTGCCACCGCACCTACGCCACCTTTTCGGGCAAGAAGATTTTTCTCAAGCCCGATGCTTTTGCCCAGCTAGTTTTGGGGATATACGAGGATAGTTATTTTCTCGAAATTGATATGGCGACCGAAAGCCTCAACCGAGTGGCTAACCAGTGTAAAAAATACATCGCCTACTACCAAACAGGCATTGAGCAACGAGAGCAAGACGATGTGTTTCCACTGGTTATATGGATTGTACCACACGATAAACGAAAAGAAGCGATTTCGAAGAAAATAGAAAGCGAGCTGAATAATTTTCAACCAATGTTTCAGGTAGTAACGCTGGAGGAATTTAGTGAATGGATTGGAGGACGAACAGATGAATAATGAAAAAGAACGAATTGTCAAAATCGGGCGAGCAACTTTTAAGATTGACCGAAGATTTGGTGGTTCGAAAAGTTTAGTGGAATTGCTTGAGAGGATGATTTTAGAAGAAAAATAAGCCCCAAACACTGGACTTCTTCGCCCTTTCGAGGTATCCTGTCCATGGGTTAGAGTGTAATTGAAAGGAGACACGATGACAAACAGCACATTAACAAGGCAGATTCCAGATTGGACGGAGGTTGAGTTTGAAGGTTTGAGCGAGATTAGCGTTTTGTATTGCAGGCTTTCCGCAGAAGATGCAAACGAAGGTGAATCTAACTCAATTTCCAACCAACGCTTGATTTTAAGCAAACTGGCAGAGCGAGAGAATTTGAACAACCCAATTGTATTTTACGATGATGGCTACTCAGGTTCAAACGCCCAGCGTCCAGCTTTCCAACAAGCTCTGGCATTGGTTAAAAACAACCAAGTTTCGAATTTTGTGGTAAAGGATTTGAGCCGTGTTTCAAGAGATTACCTGCTTTCAGGAAATCTTTTGGAGGTGGTTTTCCCTTCGAAAAACATTCGCTTCATTTCCCTACAAGAAAATATAGATAGCAACAAGAAATCCAGCCAAGATGCCTATCTCACACCGTTAGTTTCCCTGTTTAACAACTGGTATAGTATGCAGTGTAGCGAGAAAATTAAGCTTTCGAAACATACCAAAGCCAAAAATGGTGAAAAAATCGGCTGGATTACCCCTTATGGATACCTCAATAATCCAGAAAATCGTAAGGAGTGGTTGGTAGATGAATATGCTTCAGAAATCGTTAAACGGATATTTTCGGAGTATATTTCAGGCAGAACGCCAACCGAAATAGCTCAAGGTTTAAGGCGTGACAAAATCCTCACTCCTGCTCGCTACAAAATAAATCTGGGTGTTGCGAACTATCGGATTTTAGAGAGCGACCCTTGTTATTGGAAAACTCAGATGATTTGGCAAATATTGGAAAAAGAGGAATATATCGGCTCAACAATTAACTTGAAAACTGCGAAAATTTCCTACAAACAGCGGAATTGTCGCATACGACCTCGTGAAGATTGGCTAATTTTCCCAGATAGCCACGAAGCGATTATTTCGAAGGAAGATTTTGAAATTGCAAGAAAAATGATGGGACACAAGCGAGTCATTCAAAGGCAGAACTGGAAAAACAAAATAGGACACGAAAATTTGTTTGCAGGCTTGCTTTATTGCGAAAACGGACATAAACTCAGTTTTTGTCCACAAGAAAAAGCTGGTGTGAATCTCGACCATTATAAATGTCACCATTTTAGGCGAGCTGGCGATACTTGTTCGGGCGGTCACTATCTTCGTAAAGAAGTATTGGAAGACCTAATTTTAAACGAACTTCAAGAACTGATAAACTCGTTTCAGATTAACGAAGCAGATTTATTACAACGCTTGAAGGACAAGTTTGAAATCAAAGAAACCAAGAAGTTCAGCGAACTGCAAAAACAGCTGACTAAAAACGAACAGCGAATGGTGGAGTTGGATACTATCATCCAGCGACTCTACGAAAGGCAACTGTTGGGTGAGATTGCAGACGACCGCTTCAAAAAATTGTGCGACAGCTATGAGGCGGAACAAGCCGAGTTGAATGAAAAAGTCCAAACCGCCACCGAAACTCTTGGGGTGAAAATGAAATCTACCCACAACATTGAAAAATTTATGACAACCATTCGAAAATATACTCAGCCTGAGAAGTTGACACCGAAAATCATCAACGAATTGATTGATAAAATTATTATTCACCAACCGATTGGTAGAGGCAGGAATAGACAAATTAAACTGGAAATACACTACCGATTTATTGGTGATATTTAAGTATTTAAAAAAGCGAGTTGTAGATCGCTCTGTATATAAGAATGGGACTGCTGAGCGAAGTATGGTATAATAGAGGCATGAAAACAAATGATATTGTTTATGGCGTTCACGCCGTTACCGAAGCCCTCCTTGCAAACACAGGAAACAAACTTTACCTCCAAGAAGATCTCCGAGGTAAGAATATTGAGAAAGTCAAAGAACTGGCTACAGAAAAGAAGGTATCCATTTCTTGGACTTCAAAAAAATCCCTCTCTGAGATGACTGAAGGTGCTGTTCACCAAGGTTTTGTTCTACGAGTGTCCGAATTTGCCTATACCGAGCTGGATCACATCCTTGCTAAAACACGTCAAGAAGAAAATCCACTGCTATTGATTCTGGATGGTCTAACTGATCCCCATAATCTAGGCTCCATCCTGAGAACAGCCGATGCGACCAATGTTTCAGGTGTCATTATTCCCAAACACCGTGCTGTCGGAGTGACTCCTGTCGTTGCCAAAACGGCCACAGGTGCTATTGAACACGTTCCAATTGCCCGAGTGACCAACCTGAGCCAAACTCTAGATAAACTCAAGGATGAAGGCTTCTGGACCTTTGGAACAGATATGAATGGTACTCCTTGCCATAAGTGGAATACAAAAGGAAAAATCGCCCTCATCATCGGAAATGAAGGAAAAGGTATCTCTAGTAACATCAAAAAACAGGTCGATGAAATGATTACCATTCCGATGAATGGACATGTTCAGAGCCTCAATGCCAGTGTTGCTGCAGCCATTCTCATGTACGAAGTTTTTCGAAATAGACTATAAAAAAGTTTCCAGTCATCTGATTGGAAACTTTTTTATGATTAACTATGTTCTGTAATAAACTTGTAGGCTTCTTGACCTGCGATAGCGCCATCTCCAACTGCTGTTGTTACTTGGCGAAGGTCTTTCAAGCGAACATCTCCAACTGCGAAGATACCATCAACTGCAGTTTTCATGTGATTGTCTGTCACAATCCAGCCAGCCTGATCTTGAATATTCAATTCTTTAACAAAATCGCTAACAGGGTCCAAACCAACATAGATAAAGACGCCACCGAAGGCTTGTTCTGTCACTTGACCTGTTTTCACATTTTCAAACACGACAGATTCTACTCGGTTTTCACCCTTGATTTCCTTCACTACAGAATCCCAGATAAAGCTAACTTTCTCATTCGCAAAGGCGCGGTCTTGTAGAACTTTTTGGGCACGAAGTTGGTCACGACGGTGAACAATGGTAACAGTCTTAGCAAAACGAGTCAAGAAGATGGCTTCTTCAACCGCTGAATCTCCACCACCGACTACCAACAAATCTTGGTCACGGAAGAAAGCACCATCACACACCGCACAGTAAGAAACACCACGACTGTTTAGTTCTTCTTCTCCAGGCACTCCCAAAGGACGGTGTTTAGAGCCAGTTGCTACGATAACTGTACGTGTTTCATATGTTTGGTCATCAGTAATCACTTTCTTAAAATCACCATGATCTTCTATATTTTCAACATAACCATAAATGTGCTCAACACCAAGATTTTCAAGCGGTTCAAACATCTTTTCAGCCAATTCTGGCCCACTGATATTAGCGTACCCTGGGTAATTTTCGATATCAGATGTATTATTCATCTGACCACCTGGCAGACCACCTTCAATCAAGGCTACTTTCAAATTGCTTCGAGCAGCATACAAGGCTGCAGTCATTCCTGCAGGTCCAGCACCGATAATAATAGTATCGTACATATAAATTCCTTCTTTCTTGTTGTAACTGTCTTTATTCTAACTCTTTCTTGTCAATCATGCAAGGATTATGCCTTGAAAACAAGAATTAAACTCATAACCGCAAAGGATAATACTGGAACAACCAAGACCCCAATCATAATCATATCATAGAGATGGGCTTGGCGAGCCTTGGCTGTCTTATCAACTCCCGACATGGCTCTCAGTCCAATCCAAATCCCTAAAAAAATCAGGACGAGGATGGTGGTCAAGATCAAACTCTCGAAATATAAAGAAAATAGTTGCAGTAGCATGATTTCTCTCATTTCTATCTTTTTTAAAGAGTAAACTCAGCTAGTCCAACTAACTGAGTTTTCCTTTATCTATTATATCAAATATATGTCCGTTTGTAACTAGCGAAGAATTCTTTTGTCCGCTCTTCTTTAGGATGGTGGATAATCTCATCCGGTGTTCCAGACTCAATGATTTTCCCCTTATCTAGGAAAAGAATCTTATCAGCAACTTGGGCTACAAAGGACATGTCATGACTGACCAAAATCATGGTTTGACCTGACTTAGCAGCATCTGCAATAGATTTTTCTACTTCACCAACCAATTCTGGGTCAAGGGCTGAAGTTGGTTCGTCTAAGAGCAAGACATCTGGTTTCATAGCAAGAGCACGCGCCAAGGCAACCCGTTGCTTCTGTCCACCTGATAAATGGCGAGGATAATGGTTCTCACGGTCAGAAAGCCCAACCTTAGCCAACTCTTCCTTGGCAATCTTGGTTGCTTCTTGGTCAGATAATTTCTTGACAACAACCAAGCCTTCTTTCACATTATCAAGTGCTGTTCGGCGTTCAAACAAATTAAACTGTTGGAAAACCATAGACAGCTTACGACGTAGGGCAAGGATTTCTTCTTGAGTGATTTTAGAAAAATCAACTGAAAAATCATCAATCTGAATAGAGCCACTGTCAGGTGTTTCAAGATAATTGAGACTGCGAAGGAAGGTTGATTTTCCAGCTCCTGAAGAACCAATCAAGGCTACAACTTCCCCTTTTTGAATATCCAAGTCCAGATGATCCAAGACAGTCTGTCCTGAAAAGGATTTGCTTAAATTCGAAATCTTAATCATTAACGAAGGTCTCCTTTCACATCTGTTTGCACTGTATCAGGTGCAGAAATAGCCATTTTTCTCTCGATGAAACGACCGAGGCTTTCAATTCCAATATTGACTACCCAATAAACAAGAGCAACGGAGATAAAGCGTTCAAAATAGCGGTAATCAGCCCCACCTAAAATCTGAGCTTGGGCAAAGACTTCCACAACACCCGCACTAAAGGCTAGGGAAGTTCCCTTGGTCAAGCCGATGAGGGAGTTAATTAAGGTTGGAGTAGCTACCACCGCTGCATTTGGAATAATCACTCGACGATAAACTTGCGCTCGGGTCATCCCCAGACTGCGTGCCGCCTCAATCTCACCAGGATTGACTGAGAGAATGGCTGCACGAATGGTTTCACTAGCATAAGCTGCTTCATTAAAGGCAAAGGCGACAATTGCAAAAGCAGCGGCTGGAATCGCATTGATATTGAAACCAGTTCCCCATTGCTGATTGAGAGCTTTCAAAGCCAAAGGAATTCCGTAGTAGGTCAACATAAGTTGGACCAAAATCGGTGTCCCCTTTAAGAAACTAACAAAGAAGGCCTGCAAGGGATATAAAATTTTGACACGATTGATTTTCACAATGGCAAAAAGAAGTGCCAAAACCAAGCCAAAAAGAGCACCACCAATTGTCAACATAATCGTTGTTGGAAGTTGTTGGACAATTCTTGGAATCCCATCAAAGACCGAACGCAGGCTAAACAGCTTGCCATCCGGAATCAATTGCATCAAGTTTTGGTACCAATCTGATGCTAAAATCGTTGTAACATTCATAAAAACATCCTCTCCTGATAATGATTCATTCTACCATACTTCTGCCGTCAATAAAATTATTTGCTACGGTCAGGTACAGACTTTGTCTACCTACTAGTTTATCATACTTTGAAACAGGGAGGCTATATATTTTATCTATCAAAGAGATAGATAAAAACTATTTCAATCCCAATTCTTCATAAGGTTTTCGATAACCGATTTGCTTAACAGTTCCATTTTCTACTAAAATCGGTCGTTTTAACAACATACCGTCGCTTGCTAGCAACTCAGCTGCTTCTTGGTTTGACAGACTTCCTACCCTATCTTTCAGCCCTAATTCACGGTATTTGATCCCACTGGTGTTGAAAAATTGCTTCAACTCAAAACCCGAGGTTTCTAGCCAGTTTAAAATGACTTCTTGGCTAGGTGTTTCTTCGACGATATGGACGGCTTTATAGTCCACACCGAGTTGGTTTAATTCTTGTTTTGCTTTTTTACAAGTTGAACATTTTGGATATTCGATAAATTCTAACATATCTTTCACTTTCTATTGTTTATCTCTTTAAAATCTGCATCTTCATGCTCCAAGAGCCAAGCTTTCTTTTCCACTCCTGCAGCATAACCTGTCAGACGCTTGCCAGCTCCCAGCACACGATGACAAGGTACTAGGATAGACCACGGATTACGTCCTACCGCTCCACCAATTGCTTGAGCAGAATCCACTTGCAGGTCTTGGGCTATTTGTCCATAGGTCACTGTCTGACCATAAGGAATTCCCTGTAAATAGGACCAAACTCGCTTTTCAAAATCCGTTCCAATTGGCGCCAAGGGCAAGTTGTATAAATCCTGAGGTTTGCCTTTAAAGTAAGCATCTAAGCAAGCAATAACTGGGTCTAAAATGGGATGACTAACAACTGCTTCTATCGTCTCATCTCCTAGTCCCCTCTCAAAATGATTCTGCTCCTGAACCCAAATTCCATACAAATAATGGTCATCAGCTACCAGTGATAGAATACCAATCGGAGAAGAGTAGAGTATTTTTACGTACTTCTTTTGCATTATTTCTTCAATTTTTGATAGGCCAAGCGTTCGCCATCAACTGGAACCTTACCAACCTGTTTAAAACCGAGTTTTTCAAAAATATGTTGCATAGCTTTGTTTTCAGCATGCGTATCTGAGCGAAAATCAAGATAATCAAAACCTTCGATCAAGCCCTCTAAAAAGGTTTGAGCAACTCCCTGTCCCTGCACATCTGCTGCCACAGCAATACGGTGAAAGACTATGTATTCTGACTCTCCAGCTTGCCAGTTTCCCTCATAAATGGCTTCATAGGCTGCCTCTGGACTCTTGGTCACAGCTGCATAAGCTAGTAGTTCTCCTTCTTCCAAGGCTACGTAGGCTTGACCCGAGATAATATCTTCAATAACAATATCAGCATTTGGATAGCCATTTTGCCACTGGTCACTACCAGCATCTGCTAAATATTTTTTAGCATCTTCCATCACCTGCATGATGGCATCTACTTCGTTTGGAAAAGCTAAACGAATCTCCATCTTTTCTCCTCATTTCTGACTAGTTTCTCCCATCATAGCATAATTTAAGTCTTTCTACAAGCAGTTAAAACTTGACTTTCTATTTTTATTATTTTATAATCTAGTTATTAAAACTAGATAAAAAGGAGTTGAAAATGAAAACTACCTTTTCCTACCCCAAATGGGCAGAAATTCCAAACATTGACCTCTATCTGGACCAGGTTTTACTCTATGTCAATCAGGTCTGCGCCCCTATCTCTCCTGATAAAGACAAGGGCCTGACAGCATCCATGGTCAACAATTATGTCAAACATGGTTACCTGACAAAGCCTGACAAGAAAAAATACCAACGCCAACAAATTGCCCGTTTGATTGCTATCACAACCCTCAAATCTGTATTTTCTATTCAAGAAATAGCACATACACTTAATACTCTACAAACTCAAGCAAGTTCAGACCAACTCTACGATGCTTTTGTAAACTACATGAACCTAGGAATTGATCCAGCTAACCCCATTATCCAAACCAGCTGCCAAACCGTTAAACTCTATCATCAAACTCTAGCCTTAATCCATCGTACTCAAGAGGAGGAAATCTAATGAATACAAGCCTAAAGCTCAGCAAACAACTCAGTTTTGGAGAGGAAATTGCTAATAGTGTGACCCATGCTGTGGGTGCAATCATCATGCTCATCTTACTCCCTATTTCATCCACCTATAGTTATGAGACACACGGATTTTTATCCTCTATCGGCGTTTCCATTTTCGTTATCAGTCTCTTTCTCATGTTCCTATCATCCACCATTTATCACTCTATGGCCTATGGTTCGACCCACAAATATGTTTTGAGAATCATTGACCATTCTATGATTTACGTTGCCATTGCTGGCTCATACACGCCCGTCGTCTTGACCTTAATGAATAACTGGTTTGGCTATCTGATTATTGCCATCCAATGGGGAACGACCATCTTTGGTATTCTCTATAAAATCTTTGCTAAAAAGGTCAATGAAAAATTTAGCCTAGCTCTTTACCTGATTATGGGCTGGTTGGTTCTGGCTATCATTCCTGCCATTATCAGTCAAACGACACCAATTTTCTGGAGTCTCATGGTAACTGGCGGACTCTGTTATACAGTTGGAGCTGGATTTTACGCCAAGAAAAAACCTTATTTCCACATGATTTGGCATCTCTTTATCCTAGCCGCATCTGCCCTCCAATACATCGCCATTGTTTATTACATGTAAAAAAGTTGAGAAATTCAATCTCAACTTTTTTCTTTACACATATTGATAAAGTACTGGTGCAAGCGCACATCATCAGTCAATTCTGGATGAAAAGAGGTCACCAACATATTTTTTTCTTGAGCTGCAACGATTTGATTGTCCACTGTTGCTAGAATTTCTACATCTTCTCCAACACTACTGATAATTGGACCACGAATAAAGGTCATTGGAATCTGACCAACTCCCTTACATTCTGCTTCCGTATAGAAACTTCCTAATTGACGCCCATAGGCATTGCGCTCGACCACCATATCCATAGTTCCAAGATGACACTCTTCCTGAGAAGAAATTTCTTTAGCTAAGAGAATCAAGCCTGCGCAAGTACCAAAAACGGGAAGTTCAGAAAGTATGGCTTCTCGAATGGGAATCAGCATGTTTTGGTCTCGTAAGAGCTTGCCCATGGTTGTAGACTCTCCTCCAGGTAATATCAAACCCGACAAGTCACTCTGATTTTGCTGAAAATCCTCTAAATTTCTGATTTCAACACTCTCGACACCTAATTGAGCTAGTACTTTTGCATGTTCTGCAAAGGCACCTTGCAAGGCCAATATTCCGATTTTCATCTATTTTCCTCGCTCTGCCATGAGAATTTGAATTTCATTTTCATTAATACCAACCATAGCTTCTCCTAGATCTTCAGAGATTTGAGCTAGAATTTGAGGATTACGGAAGTTAGTCACAGCCTTAACAATGGCACTGGCCCGTTTAACAGGATCGCCTGACTTAAAAATACCTGAACCGACAAAGACGCCCTCTGCCCCTAATTGCATCATAAGCGCAGCATCTGCTGGCGTTGCAACGCCTCCAGCCGCAAAGTTTACAACTGGCAATTTCCCATACTCATGGACATATTGAACCAATTCTACAGGAACTTGCAAGTCCTTGGCAGCAACATAAAGTTCGTCCTCTCGTAAGTTTTGAATGCGACGAATTTCCTGATTCATCATACGCATATGACGAACAGCTTGGACGATATCCCCTGTCCCCGGTTCTCCTTTTGTACGAATCATAGAAGCACCTTCAGCGATACGGCGCAAGGCTTCACCCAAATCCTTAGCTCCACAGACAAAAGGTACTTGAAATTCTTTCTTGTCCACATGGAAACGATCGTCAGCCGGAGATAAAACTTCACTCTCATCGATATAGTCAATTTCAATAGCCTCTAAAATCTGAGCTTCAACAAAATGCCCGATTCTAACCTTGGCCATCACTGGAATACTAACCGCTTCTTGAATTTCCTTAATCATCTTTGGATCACTCATACGGGAAACACCACCAGCTGCACGAATATCAGCTGGAATCCGCTCCAAGGCCATCACAGCTGCCGCACCAGCAGCCTCTGCAATACGGGCCTGTTCAGGATTCTGAACGTCCATGATAACCCCACCTTTAAGCATTTGTGCTAAGTTTTTATTTAATTCATAACGATTTTCAGTCATTTCTTTATCCCCATCATTTGTATTGGTAGCTACCATTTAATTTTAAGTCAGATTAGAATGAATCACAAGATAAAAAAACGATAATTGTATGGGTACAGATTGACTAAAAAACTATCTGACCTTAACTTAAGGCCAGATAGTTCATTCATTTTTATTTTTCAGCTGTAAGGGCAGCCATTGTGATGTAGTTGTATGGTTTGTTAAAGTGTGGCAAGAAGAATAGGTCTGTCAATGCCAATTTATCAATTGTCACATGCTCTTGGATAGCAAGTGAGAACATGTGGATTCCCATGCTGATTGCAGAATCGTGTGAAACCATTTGTGCACCAAGAATTTCACGACTATCTTTGTCAAAGACAATCTTGATGGCTACTTCATGGTTATCATGTTTCATGAATTCTGGTTTTTGAAGATCGTTAAAGCCTGTTTCAGTCGCATTGTAACCTGCAGCTTTTGCTTTTTCAAGAGTCAAACCAGTTGAAACCATGTGAAGACCATAGATTGAGATACCGTTTGAACCTTGAACACCGATTCCTTCCAATTCATGTCCACATGCGTTGTAGGCACCAACGATACCAGTACGAACTGCATTTGAAGCAAGGGCGATGTAGCTTGTGTCTTTACGAGCGTTGTCATAAACAGTCGCACAGTCACCAACGGCAAATACACCAGGAAGTGAAGTTTCTTGTTTCTTGTTTACAAGGAAGGCACCGTTACGGAAGAGTTCAATCTTACCATCAGCAAGAGCAGTATTTGGACGGAAACCAACTGCAAGGATAACCATATCCACATCGAAAGTTTCTTTATCAGTAATCAAGCGTTCAACTTTACCGTCACCCTCGATTGCTTTAACAGTTTGACCAAGAGCCAAGCGAATGTTGTGGTCTTCCAAGTTCTTCGCCATCATTTGTGTGAAGTCTCTGTCATAGTAACCGTTCAAAACAGTATCAACGATATCAACAAGGACAACTTCTTTTCCAAGACGCTCAAAGGCTTCAGCAAGTTCAACACCGATGTAACCACCACCAACAACGGCGATACGGTCGAGGTGTTGGCTCTTGTCAGCAAGTTTATTAATAACTTCTTCAGCATTTTGGTACAATTTCACGAATTGTACGTTTTCAAGAGTTGCTTTAAATTCACGGTTTCCTTTAACAATTTCAACACCTTCGATTGGTGGCAAGATTGGTGTAGAACCCGTAGCAAAAATCAATTTCTCGTATGATTCTTTGTGTTCTTTTCCTTCAACTTCAGCTGTAACTACTTTGTTATCATAGTCGATTGAAAGAACTGGTGAATTCATGTAAACCTTAGCACCCTTAGCTTCCAATTTTTCTTTATCAGAATAGAACAAGCCTTCAGCACCGTCAATTTGTTCACCAATCCAAAGGGCCATTCCACATCCTAGGAAAGAGATGTTAGAGTTTTGGTCGAATACAACAATTTCGTTCTCATTACCAAAATTATCCAACATAGTATTAATACATGCTGTACCAGCGTGGTTAGCACCAACTACAACGATTTTACTCATAGAAAAATTCCTACCTTTAATTTAAAATTTACTCTTCTAGTATAACATTTACTGTTAGCGTTTACAAGAGTTTAGCTAATTTTCCCGATTTTTTTGTAAAAAAATGTAAATAATCTGTATTTTATCAGCCTTTCTTACAATTACTCTTTATATTTTCTGAGCATATTTCTTGACAAGTTTACAAATTTTATTTGTGAAAACGCTGACTTTATGGTATGCTAGTATCATGGAAAGAAAATGTAAGGGGTTCATTTTTCATAAATTTACTATGTTTCAACCTTCTTTTCATAAGAGAAAGGAGTTGATAGATTGCCTCTTAGTTCACATTCCGAACGGCTAATGGGGACTACTATCACTATTTCATTAGTGGATGAGCGAGCCGATAGCTTGCTTCAAAAATCCTTTGATTTACTCAAAGAGCTCGAATACCGCTTCAATGCCAATAGTACGGAATCTGAGTTGATGGAAATCAATCATCAAGCTGGAATAGCTCCAGTCAAGGTTCATCCCGACCTGTTTGAACTAATTTCACTTGGCTTAGAGCATAGCCTAGCTCCCTCTAGCCATCTCAATATCAGCATTGGCCCCTTAATTCAAACCTGGCGCATCGGTTTTTCAGATGCTAAAGTTGCCCAACCTCAAGAAATTGAATCAGTGCTACCTTTAATCAATCCTCATTCTATCGAGTTAGATTCTTCTGTTTCCACTGTGTTCTTGAAACATAAAGGAATGAAGATCGATCTTGGTTGTTTAGCCAAGGGTTATAGTGCGGATAAGGTTGCCCAATTTCTTAGAGAAGAGGGAGTGACATCTGCCTTGATCAATCTAGGAGGGAATATCCTGACCATTGGAAAAAATCAGTCAAGAGATAATCAACCTTGGCAAATCGGAATCCAAGATCCAGCTAATCCTCGGGGAAATCACTTAATGACAATCCCCGTTGTCAATCAATCTGTCGTGACTTCAGGCATTTATGAACGTCACCTGACAGTTGATGGAAAAGACTACCATCATATTTTTGACAGCCAAACAGGATATCCCGTTGAAACGGAACTAGCTAGTTTGACAATCATCTCTGATAAATCAGTCGATGGTGAAATCTGGACAACTCGTCTATTTGGAGAAAGACCTGCTTCTATCCTCTGGCAAGTCGAAAGTTTGGAGGGCATCGAAGCTATCCTCATCGATAAGGAAGGTCACCTAAGCTGTTCTTCAGGAATTCCTACTCTATAGAAATAGATGTTTCAATAGAGTTTTAAAATCGTATTATGTAAAAAGAGAAAGGAAATCTCATGTTAAAACTTATTGCTATTGTTGGAACAAATTCAAAACGTTCTACAAACCGCCAATTGCTTCAATACATGCAAAAACACTTTGCTGAAAAAGCTGAAATTGAACTTGTTGAAATTAAAGACATTCCTGTCTTCAATAAACCAGCTGACAAGCAAGTGCCTGCTGAAATTCTGGAAATTGCTGCTAAAATTGAAGAGGCAGATGGCGTTATTATCGGTACTCCTGAGTATGACCACTCTATCCCAGCTGTTTTGATGAGCGCTCTTGCTTGGTTGTCTTACGGTATTTACCCACTTTTGAACAAACCAATCATGATTACAGGTGCTTCTTACGGTACACTTGGTTCATCACGTGCCCAATTACAACTTCGCCAAATCTTGAATGCCCCAGAAATTAAAGCAAGTGTCCTTCCAGATGAATTCTTGCTTTCACATTCTCTTCAAGCCTTCAACCCAAGCGGAGACCTAGTAGATCTTGATGTTATCAAAAAACTGGATGCTACTTTTGACGACTACCGTATCTTTGTAAAAATCACAGAAAAATTGCGTAACGCACAAGAACTACTTCGCAAAGATGCTGAAGACTTTGACTGGGAAAATTTGTAAGATAGGAGACCAAAAAGAATGAAATTTGTTGGACTTGTAGGATCAAACTACGATCAATCATATAACCGTAAACTCTTGGAATTCATCCGTCGTCACTTCAAACTCAAATTTGAATTAGAAGTTCTTGAAATTGATGAAGTTCCAATGTTTAACCAAGACGAAAAATGGGATGAAAGCTTCCAATTGCGTCTCTTGTATAACAGAATTACACGTGCTGATGGTGTCATTATCGCTACTCCTGAGCACAACCACACAATCTCAGCTTCTCTTAAATCTGTTCTTGAATGGCTTTCATACGAAGTTCATCCATTTGAAAACAAACCAGTTATGATTGTGGGAGCTTCTTACTACGACCAAGGTACTTCTCGTGCCCAAGTTCACCTTCGTAAGATTCTTGACGCTCCAGGTGTCAATGCCTATACACTTCCTGGAAACGAATTCCTTCTTGGTAAAGCCAAAGAAGCTTTTGACGCAGAGGGCAATATCACGAATGAAGGAACAGTTAAATTCCTCGAAACTTGCTTGGATAATTTTGTAAAATATGTAGGAGTTGTTTCAAAATTGAAAAAACCAAAACCAATTGAACCAGAAGATTTGGATTGTGGCAGACCAATTGCTACCACAATCACAGAAGTTGATCCCGATGATCCAGAATGGGTTGAAAAAGTTGCTGAAATTACTGGTGCGGTTTCAGGTGATACCTATGTCAAACTAGATCATGGTATCTTAACTGTTAACCAAATCGATATGTTCTTGAAAGCAATGCCATTTGAATTGACATTTGCAGATGATAACAACCAATTCTTATACTACAATAATGTTCACCAAGATCCAAACACCATGTTTGCTAAACGTGTACCATCTCAATCTGGTAATCGTCTCTCAACTGTCCATAACTCACTTCCCGGTGGACGTATGAAAAATGTTGAATGGGTTGTCGGTGTACTGCGTAATGGTGATCAAGAATATGTTCGTACAATCGTTCCTGGATCTCCTGCAGGGGTTATCAATACTCACAACTATCAAGCTATGTACTATCCTGATGGATCATACGCTGGTATCAATGAAATAGTCTTCAACTTCCAACCATGGCTTGATTGGTACCTCAATACAACTGGTCAACGTCTAGTTGGTGGAAATGCTGCAGCTCCTGCTGGCGGACATGGTCACGGTGATGCAGATGCTACATCTGGAGCTTCTGATGCAGGTGAGGCTGGAGGCCACGGTGGTGGTGCAGACGCTACATCTGGAGCAAGCAACTAATAGTAGTTTTAGGAACCAAATTGGTTCCTTTTTTAACCAAAAAAGACTAGCAGTTTGTATCTGCTAGTCTTTTGATTATGATTTCACCAATCTTTGTTAAAAGAAAGAATAGTGCTTATGAATTTGGATCATCAAGACTTCTGCCATGTAACCCTTTTTCACGTTGGACTTGACGTAGTTTCTCTGGTGTAACATCGTTTCCTTCTTCGTCCACAATTTTGATTCCTTCAATGTGGTGACGAACAGAGCGACGATAGCCTTCGATATACTCCTCACGAAGTTTAGCTTGTTCCACTTTTTCAGCAGAAGTTAAGCCTTCTGTTTTTTTCTTTTTGGCAAGCTCGTTGATACGAGCGATTTTTTTCGGATCCATTTCTTCTCCTTTGTGATAAGATACAGTCCGTTTGACTGAGTTTATTTAGTATTGATTTGGTTAAAACGAGCGAGCTTAGCTGCTTTCTTGGTTAGTTGTGACAAGATTGCCAAACGATTTTGACGGACTGCTTCATTTTCAGCCATAACCATGGTATTCTCAAAGAATGCATCAATGACTGGGCTAAGAGCAAAGAGTTGTTTCAATTGTTGACTTGCAGTCCCTGACAAAACAAGTGATTCTACTGCTTCTGCCAAGGCTTTCTCTTCTTCATTCTCAAAAAGTGCTGAATCAACTGAAGCACACCCTTCTGCCTTCTCAGCCAAGTTAAAGGCACGAGAAAGTGATTCAACAGAAGGTTTGAAGTCTTCTTCCTTGCTTGCTTCTACGAGAGTACTTGCTACTTCCAACATCTCTGCCACAACAAAGTTTGATCCTGCAAGAACTGCTTCCTTGATGTCTTTTGGAGTAGAACCCATCATCTTATCAACACGAGCCTTGATAAAGTTCATAACCTCTGTCTTATTTTCATAAGTCAAGCTGTCAAATGTTAAAGCATAAAGGCTATCAATCAGTTCATCCATAGCAATGTGCCAACCAAAAGCATCCAAGATACGAACTACACCTTGAGTTGCACGACGAAGAGCATAAGGGTCATTAGACCCTGATGGAATCAAACCTACTGAGAAGAAGCTCAAAATCGTATCCAATTTGTCTGCAATGGCAAGCACTGCGCCGACTTTGCTCTCTGGAAGTTCTCCTTCAGCTGAAGTAGGCATGTAGTGTTCACGAATAGCAGCTGCCACCGCTGGAGTTTCACCAGCAAGAAGGGCATATTTCTCACCCATAATTCCTTGGAGTTCGTCAAATTCGCCAACCATACCTGTCAACAAGTCAAACTTGTAAATGGCTGCTGCACGGGCTAGGTCAACTGTTTCATCAGCTGATAAACCAGCTTTTTCTGCCAAAAGTACAGCGATTTGACTCGTACGAATCATGTGTTCACGAAGGGAACCAATCTTCTCGTGGAAAGTGACATTGTTTAATTTTTCAACAAGTTCTGAAATGACTAATTTTTGGTCTTCTCGCCAGAAGAATTCACCATCTTCCAAACGAGCTACCAAAACTTTTTCATTTCCTTTGATGACATTTTCCAAATGCTCTGCGTTTCCGTTACGGACAGAAATGAAGTTTGGCAAGAGGTTGCCATCTTGATCGCGAACAACAAAGTAACGTTGGTGTTCCTTCATCGAAGTCACCAAGACTTCTTCTGGAACTTCAAGGTATTTGGCATCAAAACTTCCCATAAAGGCAGTTGGGTATTCAACCAAGTTCAAGACTTCATTAAGCAAATCAGCATCAATTTCGATGCGTACACCATGTTCAGTTTCGATTGCTTTGATTTGGTCAACAATCATTTGCTCACGTTCACGAGGATCCGCAATTACAAACTGTGCACGAAGGTCTTCTTCATAGCTCAATGCTGACTGAATCTTAGTTTCTTGTCCCAAGAAACGATGACCACGGCTAACACGACCACCCTTGATATCAAGGAAATCCAAATCAAACTCTTGCTCATCCAAAAGAACGGTTAAAGTGTGAACAGGACGAATGTATTCAAAGCTATTTCCAGCCCAGTGCATGCTGACAGGGAAAGTCAGTGACTTCAAGACATCCACAACACCTGGAACAATGGCTTCAACTGCTTGACCAATTTCTTCCTTAGTGACATAGACATATTCTTCACCCTTGATTTCACGGAATTCGATATCTTCAACAGTCAATCCTTTTCCACGAACAAATCCTTGAGCTGCTTTTGTGAAGTTTCCATCACTATCCAAGGCAATTTTCTTTGCTGGACCCTTGAAATCTTCTGTCAAATCAGACTGTTTGTCTGCTAAATCAGTCACACGAACAGCTAAACGACGTGGTGTTGAGAAGGTTTGAATAGCTTCAAAAGACAGGCGATTTTCCTTGAGGAAGGCTGCCATTTTTTCTCCTAGTTGTTTTTCACTTGGTGTGACAACATAGGCTGGTAATTCTTCAAGACCGAGTTCTACTAATAAGTTTTTTGTCATGTTTTTTCTCCGAAAAGTATCTTTTTATTTTCCAGTTTGCCTTATGTGATTGGCACGCAAGCAACCAACTTCGTTGTTTCATTGCTAAAATTGGAGCCAAAAGTCTCCAATTTTGCCTAGTATCCTTAGTTTCACTAAGGATACCTTCATCACTGCGGCAACTGGTTCAGGGCTCACACTGTTCGCCCATTTTCGTAATTTGTCACTTTCTTTATTCCGCGTCTTCTGCTAAGAGTTTAGCTCTTGTTTCTTCATCCAAAAGTGGGTAGCCTAGGCGTTTGCGTTCTGCGACAAAGGTTTTGGCTACGACACGGGCCAAGTTACGGATACGAGCGATATAGCCTGCGCGCTCTGTTACAGATACGGCACCACGCGCATCAAGCAGGTTAAAGGTATGTGAACATTTGAGAACATAGTCATAGGCAGGGTGAACCAAACCTTCTTCCAAGGCACGACCAGCTTCTTTTTCAAACTTATCAAAGTTTTCAAGCAACATTTCTTGGTCCGAAATTTCAAACGAATATTTTGAATGCTCATACTCAGGCTGAATAAAGATTTCTCCGTATTTTACACCATCAGCCCACTCGATATCATAGACAGAGTCTACTTCTTGAATGTAAGAAGCCAAGCGCTCCAAACCATAGGTAACTTCCGCAGTCACAGGGCCAGTTGCCAATCCACCGACTTGTTGGAAATAAGTGAACTGAGTAATTTCCATCCCATCAAGCCAAACTTCCCAACCAAGACCAGCTGAACCAGTTGATGGATTTTCCCAGTTATCCTCAACGAAACGAATATCGTGTTCCAAAGGATTGATTCCCAATTTTTCCAAAGACTCAAGGTAAAGTTCTTGGATATTTGATGGAGATGGCTTCATGACCACCTGGAATTGGTGGTGTTGGTAAAGACGGTTAGGATTTTCTCCGTAACGACCGTCAGCAGGACGACGTGATGGCTCTACATAAGCCGCATTCCATGGCTCAGGTCCGATAGCACGAAGGAAAGTGTAAGGACTCATTGTCCCCGCACCTTTTTCATTATCATAAGCCTGCATAAGCATACAACCTTGGTCATTCCAAAATTGTTGCAAAGTCAAAATAATTTCTTGAAATGTTAATTTCTTAGACATTGTTTACTCCTTTAGTTTTTATATTTCTTTTTCAATTAATTTCTGCTGAACAAACCAATTTAACAAGGGTAGAGTTTTATCTGTATTTGCCCATAAATGATAAGAATCGAAGACCGCTTGTACACTACCTAGATTTTCTACCAACTTATCTATTGTCAAAAAACTACGCCAGTATTCGTAAAAAATACTTGCATAGTTCTTATCATAAGTCGAAGAACCAAAATCATTCAATGAATGCCAACCATACTTCTTCTGAAAAAGTTCTACAAGAGATTGATTACAAATTTTTTCCGCTTGAAATTCCTCTTCTGTCAAGAAATACTTGCGACTAATATATTCAACCATCCCCTCTTCGAACCATATATAAGAGTCGTAACCATCAAAATCATCTAAAAAATGCTCCGACCAATGAGCTAACTCATGTCCTACAATCTGTAAGAGGAAATTTTCAGATAAAGAATGATAGTGACTTTCTATTGCTTGAGTTTGCTGAGAACACTCGTAGTCCATCAACTGATACAAATACAACTCTTTCCAAACAGCTAAATCAGGCGTCATAACCATTCGTCTATTATTTGTATAGGCTGGAACT
>CABTAV010000016.1:0-18953 GCA_902482895.1 uncultured Streptococcus sp.
CATTAGTCAGAAAAGGTCAAGGATTTTGACTTTAATTGACCAATAAATTTTACAAAAAAAGAACTAGCTGTTTAACTAGTCCTTCTTGGTATTATTTTATATAATCTTAGCTCAACGCATCCAAGGCATCATCCATTGAAAGAACTTCGTGGAAGACACGTTGTGTCAATTCAGTTTTTTGTTCTGGAGTGAGGTATTTAGTGTTTACACAGTATCCAGAGATACGTACGATAACATCTTCACCTGACATGATCTTTTCGTAAACATCGTTCAAGTCCATAACGTTCAAGTTAACGTGTTGTCCACCGTTTTCGAAGTAACCATCAAGGATTGTTACCAAGTTATCAACTTGTTCGTCACGAGTCTTACCAAGAGCGCGAGGTGATACTTGTGTAGTCAATGAGATACCATCAGCTGCATAACTAAAGTCAAGGCTAGAAAGTGAGTTCAAGTTTTGCAACCATCCACCTTTAGCTTTATTAGATGGGTTAGCACCTGGTGAGAAGAATTCAAGTTTAGACAAGTTCACAGAACCATCTTCGTTGAGGTATACACCTTTGTGGACTGGTGAGTTACCAGTTTGTTTAGAGTAAGCAACGTTAGATGTAATTGTCAAAAGTGATACTGTAGCTTCAGCGTCTTTGTAAAGTTTGTGGCTACGTAGACGAGTTGTGTAAGCTTCGATCAACCATTCTGCCAATTCGTTTGAACGTGGGTCATCTTCACCCCAACGTGGGTATTCACCGATTGTTTCGTAATCATAGATGTAGCCATTTTCATCACGGATTGGTTTAACTGTAGCGTACTTGATAGCTGACAATGTGTCAACTGTGTTGGCAAATCCACAGATACCGAATCCCATGTTGGCACGTTGTTTAGTTGGCAAGAATGCCATTTGAACAGCTTCGTAGTTGTACTTATCAGTCATGTAGTGGATGATATTCAAAGCATCTACGTAAGTGTCAGTCAACCAGTCAAGAGATTTTTCAAAGTTTTCTTTAACTGATTCGAATTCAAGAACTTCGTCACGGATTGGTTCGATGTCAAATACTTTGTAGTCTTTGTGAACATCGTCGTAACCACCGTTCAAACCAGTAAGAAGGGCTTTCAATACGTTTACACGCGCACCGAAGTACTGGATGTTGTGGCGTTGTTCTTCATTTTCTGGGTCAAGTGGAGACACACAGCATGAGATACAGCTCATTTCACCATATCCGTCTTTAGCCATTGTTGTTACACCTTCATATTGGATTGAAGAGTGTTTGTGGCTCATGTGCATACAGTAGCGACGGAAGTTGTATGGCAATTTGTCAGTCCAAAGAACTGTCAAGTTTGGTTCTGGAGAGTTACCGATATTGTCAAGAGTGTTCAAGAAACGGTAGTCCATCTTAGTAACACGGTGACGACCGTCGTTACCCATACCAGCCATAGAAGTTGTGATGAAAGTTGGGTCACCTGAGTACAATTGGTCATAAGCTTTTGTACGAGCAAATTTAACTGTACGAAGTTTCATAACGAAATCATCAACGAATTCTTGGATTTCTGATTCAGTAAATGTACCACGAGCAAGGTCACGTTCTGCAAAGATATCCAATACGATTGGTACACGTCCTAGAGATGTAGCAGCACCGTTGATAACACGGCAGACAGACATGAAGGCGATGTTAACCCATTGGATTGCTTCTTTAACGTTCATCGCTGGTTTGCGAACGTCAACTCCGTAAAGATCACCCAAGCGAACAACTTGTTGCAATGCTTGGTATTGAAGGTTGATTTCTTCACGAAGACGGATTGTTTCTTCATCGATTTCTTCGATTGCATTCCAATCGTTTACTTTTTCTTGCATCAAGTAGTCTGCACCGTAAAGAGCAAGACGTGCGTAAACACCGATGATACGTCCGCGTGAGTATGCATCTGGAAGACCAGTTACAGTGTGTGCGTGACGAGCGCGACGAATGTTTGAAGTGTAAGCGCGGAAGATACCGTCGTTAACTGTTGTTACGTATTTAGTAAAGATTTCGTGAACAGCTGGATCTGGTTCGTATCCATTTTCTTTCAAAGTAGTTTCAGCCATACGGATACCACCTTTTGGCATGAAGTTCAATTTGAAGAGTTCGTCATTTTGGATACCAAAGATAACTTCGTTTTCTTTATCGATAAATCCAGCAGGGATATCAGCGATAGAAGTTGGACGAGTGTCCATTGGGAAACGAGTTTCTTCGTAGTGAGCCTTAGTTTCTTCTACAATTTTTTTGATGTGAAGTGAACGTTCTGTTGGTCCTGCAAGGAAGCTTTCGTCTCCATCGTAAGGTGTATAGTTAGCTTGTACGAAGCGTGATACACTTGCTTTTTCTTTCCAATCTACGCCTTTGAAGCCTTCCCAAGCTTTATCAAAAATATCTTGTGCTTCAACAACTGTCTTAACAACCATGTTAATGTCCTCTTTTTTCTTTCTAGTAACAGTCATCTGTTACATTCATGAGACAAGTATACCACACAGTAACCGATTTCAACAAGTGATAAATCCCTATTTTTACACTTTCTTTTCTAAAACAGTCTATATTTCATCCCAAACTGTATTATATTTTTGAAAAAAATAAAGCCTTTTTTCTTTTTTTCAGAAAAAAGGGTATAATAAAAGAAAATAAGCAGTAATACTCAATGAAAATCAAAAAGCAAACTAGGAAGCTAGCCACAGACTGCTCAAAGCACTGCTTTGAGGTTGTAAATAAGACTGACGGAGCCAGTAACATATACCTACGGCAAGGCGAAGCTGACGTGGTTTGAAGAGATTTTCGAAGAGTATAAAAAGGTGCTAGACATGTTGATTTTTCCTTTATTAAATGATTTGTCAAGAAAAATAATCCATATCGACATGGATGCCTTTTTTGCTGCGGTAGAAATCAGAGATAATCCTAAACTCAGAGGAAAACCTGTCATTATCGGCAGTGACCCTCGGCAAACAGGTGGGCGTGGTGTCGTTTCCACTTGTAGCTATGAAGCTCGAGCTTTTGGTGTCCATTCAGCCATGAGTTCCAAGGAAGCCTATGAACGCTGTCCCCAGGCAATCTTCATATCAGGAAATTATGAAAAATACAAATCTGTGGGACTCCAGATTCGAGCTATTTTTAAGCGCTATACAGATTTGATTGAACCTATGAGTATTGACGAAGCCTATTTGGATGTAACAGAAAATAAACTCGGTATCAAGTCAGCAGTCAAAATCGCTCGCCTCATTCAAGAGGATATCTGGCAAGAACTTCATCTAACTGCTTCTGCTGGCGTTTCTTACAATAAATTCTTAGCTAAAATGGCCAGTGATTATCAAAAGCCACATGGTCTGACAGTGATTCTACCTGACCAGGCTGAGGACTTTCTCAAACAAATGGATATTTCCAAGTTTCATGGAGTAGGAAAGAAGACAGTAGAACGTCTTCATCAAATGGGGATTTTTACCGGCGCTGATCTACTTAAAGTTCCTGAAATGACCCTAATAGACCGTTTTGGAAGACTGGGCTATGACCTTTATCGAAAGGCTCGTGGCATTCACAACTCTCCAGTCAAATCCAATCGTATTCGTAAATCAATCGGCAAGGAAAAAACCTATGGAAAGATTCTCCGTGCCGAAGAAGACATCAAAAAAGAGCTGACTCTCCTATCAGAAAGAGTCGCTCTCAATCTCAGTCAACAAGAAAAAGCTGGAAAAATTGTCATTTTGAAAATCCGCTACGAGGACTTTTCAACTCTTACTAAACGAAAAAGTCTGGCTCAAAAAACACAAGATGCTAGTCAGATAAGCCAAATAGCCCTACAACTCTATGAAGAGTTAAGCGATAAAGAAAGAGGTGTCCGCCTGTTGGGGATTACCGTGACTGGATTTTGAAACTCAATGAAAATCAAAGAGCAAACTAGGAAGCTAGCCGCAACACTGTTTTGAGGTTGCAGATAGAGCTGACGCGGTTTGAAGAGATTTTCGAAGAGTATAAAACCTTGAAGAGTTGCCCCTTCAAGGTTTTTCTTATACAAATAAACGGACAAAGCTATAAAGCAATAAGATGCTACCAAGTACGATGCGGTATTTACCAAAAAGGGTAAAGTCGTGTTTTTTTACATAGCTTGTCAAGAAGCGAATAGCCACCATGCTAACTGCAAAAGCTACTCCCATAGCGACCAAGAGCAAAAACAATTGCCCAAAACTCAAGAGCTGTCCTGCTTTTATAAATTTGAAAATCTTTAAGGCACTGGCTCCAAACATAACAGGAATTCCAAGATAGAAGGTAAATTCTGTCACAACAGAACGACTAGTTCCATTCAACAAACCACCGACAATCGTTGCTCCAGAACGGCTTGTCCCTGGTAAAAGGGCAAGAACTTGGAAGAGTCCGATATAGAAAGCTGTCGTATAAGGAAGCTTGTCCAACTCTGTCACACTTGGCTCTATAGCACGCGCTTTATTGCGCTTTTCCAAATAGATAAAGGCAATCCCATAGATAATCAACATGAGAGCAACTGAAACCATATTATGGAAGTGAGTATCAAACCAATCATCAAATTTAAAGACGGCAAGTAAAGGCAAAGTGGCAACCAAGACCTTCAACCACAGTCTCCAAGTCTTACGAACTTCCTGCTTGTCTTTACCCGGTTTAAAGGGATTGAGCTTATTAAAGTAAATCACCATAACCGCCAAAATCGCACCAAGCTGAATCACGACATTAAACATGGACATAAAGACTTCATTTTGATTTTGGTATTGGATAAATTCCTCTGCTAAAATCAAGTGACCTGTACTTGAAATCGGCAGCCATTCCGTAATTCCTTCAACAATCCCAAAGAAGATAGATTTTAAAATTTCAATAAGATACATAGATTACTCCTTTTTCTATCTTCCATTATAGCATATTTTTTCAGCCAGTGATAGCTCTCTTTAAAAGGCGCCGATACTGCCACCGCCTCCGCCTCCAGAGAAGCCTCCGCCAGAACTTCCACTTCCAGAAGATACGGAGTAGGTACTTGCTGTATTTGCGACACTGGCATAATGGCTCATTTGCGCGCTTGAATGATAAAACATACTATGCCAACCATAAGCTACATATAGATTGATATCTGGATTTTCCACTTGGATATGATGAACCTTCATCAAATGGCTGACCTTGTCCGCATAGCCAAATAAGGTTGCATAGACCAAGAGGCGATTCCAGACCACAATACTTTCCAATTCAGCCTGATCCAATCGTGCAATCTCACGCAACATATTTTCAAAACTGGTCCAGAGATAGTATACTTCTGCTCCTGCTTCATTTAGGACACCATCACGATTATCTAATCGAAGCTTCCAATAATAGAAAACAGCCAAAACCAAACCTAGAAAACCAAGTATTGGCAAGGGGATGTAAAGATATCCATAAACATCCAAACTGTACAAGAACAAACCAAATCCGATAAATAGGGACAAGATAGTCAAGACACCCATACCTACTTGCAAGGCCTTTTCCCCACCAGTTAAAAGACGATAATAATCTGGAAGTCCCCAGAAGATAACCCGATTTCTCACTCCTTCTTGCATCTCTTTCAATACTTCTTCAAAAGAAGATTTGAGCTGACGCCCCTTTGCTTGAATCCGTTTTTCATCAGAAACTTTTGCTCTACGATAAAGACTATCAGATACCTTGTAATCCGCAAACAAATTGGAAAGAGTTTCTTCTTTTTTGCCTGAAAAAGCTAGATTTAGACAGTCTTTCTCAAAACTGGACAAACCGTCTTCTTTTACCAGTCTCAAGCCAACTGCATCTCCCTCTGAAATAATAGAGACATTTCCACGGTCAATCACATCTAACAAGGTAGCTTGAATAAGTTGGTCAAAGGTGAATTTGCCAGCTCCTTTGGTTAGAGGACTCACTTCATCCAAGGAAGTCGAGTAGACAGCCTCTGATAAAACCATAGGTTCTAATTCCATTGGTGGTTCATAGAGACGATGATTTTTGGCATATTTAACCGAAGGAGTGGTCTTTCTTCTATAGATGAAATAGAAGCAGACGCTCAATAACAGAGAGATGGAAAGTATGGAAGGAAACACCCAAGTAACGAGTTGTTTACTCTGATCTTTTTCTTTAAAAATCGAGTCTTCTATCTTATTAAACTCTTCTAAACGATTCCCTTTCAATCCCTGATCCCTAGCGCTAGCAAAATCGGTCCGAGGCCAATAGGCATGTAACTCAACTCCACGTTTAGCCGGAAGATTGTCTAAACGGATAGTATAATCAAGGTTACTCTTTTCAACCGTTCCCTCTCTAAAAAGTTTCCCTGTATGGAAAAAGAGTTTTTCAGCTCCCTTATCTCCCCTTACATGAAATTCAAACTTTCCAATAGTCCCTGAACTATCTGTTAAAGGTTGCCAATTTAATTCAGCGATATCATCATAAAGGAAAAGCAAATTCTTTAAGTTCCAGACAAGGTCAACTTCAACTGTGTCGCCATCTTGACCTGGATTATAAACTTTAACAGTATAACCATCTGCCCCTTCTATCACTTCGCTAGTAACATCTGTCAGTTCAGCACCATTTTTCGCGGTCTGAACCTTTGGATGAGGATCAATGTCAAATCCGCTAGGCATCTTGCCAGCACGTCCAAGTCCCACGATTTGGCCCTTAAAGTCCTCCTCAAACTGGTAAACTATCTTCTGTCTAAATTCTGCTGTATTGTCTGCATGAATATACAAATCCCCTTGATAAGAGTTTATCTTAAAATCAATGGCAAAAACAGAAAGTGGCAGAAGGCAAAACCAACCTAACACTAGTAAGAAAAAAGTTTTTTTCATCAACTAAGCCCCCTTTTTATCTTTGCTATCATTATATCATTTTTTCATAAGTAAGGGCTTACCTATATTGAAAAATAGAGTTTTTTTCGATAAAATAGGAGACAGTTATTTTTTAATAGATTAGAAATAGGAGAAATCATGAAAAAAATATACTTATCTATTTTCACAAGTCTCTTACTGATTCTGGGACTTGTCAATGTTGCTCAAGCCGATGAATATTTACGCATCGGTATGGAAGCAGCATATGCCCCCTTTAACTGGACTCAGGACGATGATAGCAATGGAGCTGTCAAAATCGATGGAACCAACCAGTATGCCAATGGATACGATGTTCAAATCGCCAAGAAAATCGCTAAGGACTTAGGTAAAGAGCCTTTGGTTGTTAAAACCAAGTGGGAAGGTCTAGTCCCTGCCCTTACTTCTGGTAAAATTGATATGATTATCGCAGGTATGAGTCCTACTGCTGAACGCAAACAAGAAATTGCCTTTTCAAGCAGTTACTACACTAGCGAACCTGTCCTACTTGTCAAAAAAGATTCTGCCTATGCAAATGCCAAATCTTTGGATGACTTTAATGGTGCAAAAATCACTTCTCAACAAGGTGTTTACCTTTATGACTTGATTGCACAAATCTCAGGCGCTAAAAAAGAAACTGCCATGGGAGACTTCGCTCAAATGCGCCAAGCACTTGAAGCTGGTGTTATCGATGCTTATGTTTCTGAACGCCCTGAAGCACTGACTGCCGAAGTTGCTAACTCTAAGTTCAAGATGGTTCAAGTAGAACCAGGTTTCAAAACTGGGGAAGAAGATACAGCTATTGCCATTGGACTTCGTAAAGATGACACTCGTATTAATCAAATCAATGCCAGCATTGAAACCATTTCTAAAGATGACCAAGTTGCCTTGATGGACCGTATGATCAAGGAACAACCTGCCGAAGCAACAACAACTGAAGAGACTAGCAGTAGTTTCTTTAGCCAAGTCGCTAAAATTCTTTCTGAAAACTGGCAACAACTCTTGCGTGGTGCTGGTATCACTCTTTTGATTTCTATCATCGGAACCATCACAGGTCTCATTATTGGTCTTGCCATTGGTGTCTTCCGTACTGCTCCTCTCTCTGAAAATAAAGCTATTCATGGCTTACAAAAACTAGTCAGCTGGATCCTCAATGTCTACATTGAAATTTTCCGTGGTACTCCAATGATCGTTCAATCGATGGTTATCTACTATGGAACTGCCCAAGCTTTCGGTATCAACCTTGACCGTACACTGGCTGCTATCTTCATCGTTTCGATTAACACTGGTGCCTACATGACTGAAATCGTCCGTGGTGGTATCCTAGCAGTTGACAAGGGACAATTTGAAGCCGCTACTGCTCTTGGTATGACTCATAACCAAACCATGCGTAAGATTGTGCTACCTCAGGTAGTCCGCAACATCCTACCCGCAACTGGTAATGAATTTGTCATCAATATCAAAGATACATCTGTATTGAACGTTATCTCTGTTGTCGAACTTTATTTCTCAGGAAATACCGTGGCAACGCAAACCTATCAATACTTCCAGACATTTACAATCATCGCCGTGATTTACTTTGTCCTCACCTTCACCGTAACACGTATCCTACGCTTCATCGAACATCGCATGGACATGGATACCTATACTACAGGTGCTAACCAAATGCAAACGGAGGATTTGAAATAATGACACAAGCAATCCTTGAAATTAAACACCTCAAAAAATCCTATGGACAAAACGAAGTGCTAAAAGACATTTCTCTGACTGTCCACAAGGGAGAAGTTATCTCTATCATCGGAAGCTCTGGAAGCGGAAAATCAACATTCCTACGCTCCATTAACCTACTTGAAACACCAACTGATGGACAAATCCTTTATCATGGACAAAACGTCCTCGAAAAAGGCTATGACCTCACGCAATACCGTGAAAAATTGGGAATGGTGTTCCAATCCTTTAACCTCTTTGAAAATCTCAACGTGCTTGAAAACACAATCGTCGCTCAGACAACTGTCCTTAAGCGTGAACGTACAGAAGCTGAAAAGATTGCCAAAGAAAACCTGGAAAAGGTCGGCATGGGGGAACGCTACTGGCAAGCCAAGCCAAAACAACTCTCAGGCGGTCAAAAACAACGTGTGGCTATCGCTCGTGCCCTCTCCATGAATCCTGACGCTATTCTCTTTGATGAACCAACATCAGCTCTCGATCCAGAAATGGTTGGAGAAGTCCTTAAAATCATGCAGGAACTTGCCCAAGAAGGCTTGACTATGATTGTAGTGACTCACGAGATGGAATTCGCTCGTGATGTCTCTCACCGTGTTATCTTTATGGATAAGGGTGTGATTGCTGAAGAAGGTAAACCAGAAGACCTCTTCACCAATCCTAAAGAAGAACGTACAAAAGAATTTCTTCAACGTTATCTCAAATAAAAAGAAAAGGCTGCAGCAATTATGCAGTCTTTTTGCTGGCCAAAAAATGAAAAGGCAGACCCTATTCAAGAATCCGCCGTTATCCAAAGATTAATCTTCAAATTTTTCATGATTTTTATCATAGAAATCAATTAAACCTAGAGCCGTTTCAAACGAAATATTTTTAACTTTTGCACGCCCCTGCGCTAGAGCAATGATAGACATTTCACGAGCATTCGTTTCTTTAGAGATACGGTAGCCTGTGATTTTCTTATCACGAACCCAGCCAACAACTGATTCTACTTTTTCAAAGTTTGACTTAGCCATGTCTTTCTCCTATTTTCTTATTTACGATATTTAATTGTATACGCTTTTATGCTTTTTGTCAATAAAAAAACATATATTCAATAAAATAAACGCCCTTATTTTTACTTGCTATCTTATTAAAGCTTATAATATATAGGTTTTTCATTGTCGAAAACAATTTTTATAGTTCTTTAAAACAATTGTATTATTAAATCTTATTTATGTAATAATATTCATATTTGACAAATGCTGATTCTCGATAATCTAGACATATTCTAATCTTATTTCATATTATTTATTCCACTGTAAAACAAAAAAATTTGACAAAATAATCTTCTGCTCTAAACCATTTCTAACGAGTATTTTTCTCCTTTTAGACTTTTTCATGTCTGCACCAGCATTCAATCATTTGGTCAACTTGTACTATTTATTTACTTTATCAAGTTTACTTTTTATTTCTCCTACCCATTAAAAGGCGAGTAGCTAGGAAACCGTAGTATTCTATGTTTCATTTTTTCTACGGTCTTCATCTTACGAGTATCCCGTCACTCTTCTCAGTTAACTCAGTATAAGGCTTCTCATTAGTATTGATTATTTTTTCTAATCCCTATTATATTTAGCCAAATTTCAGATTAGCTATATATAAAATAGTAGATTTCAAAAAACTCCTTACATATAACAAGTAATTTTACTCCCTTACTATAAACTGAATCAAAAAACATAGGTACTATAATGAGTTATGATAGAAATAGCGTAATCGATTTCCTAAGTCCATAGGAATCGCCCCCTTTCTTCATCTTCATTATAGCACCTATACATCAATTGTGCAAATAATATGATATTTTTTTATTAGTCCTCAGACAAGCATATTATAGAGCGTTTCGTTACCATTTAAGTTAATATAAGCTGGATCAAAACCTTCCATTCGACGAATCAAGCCTGCATAATCATGCTTATCTGCCAAGGCAATCCCAATCAATACTGGGCCTGTCCCCTTGCTAGCTCGCTTAATATACTCAAAACGTGTGATATCATCATTTGGCCCCAAGATATCATTTACAAACTCACGCAAAGCCCCCGGACGCTGTGGAAAATTAACCACAAAGTAATGCTTGATCCCATCATAAATCAAGGCACGCTCCTCCATTTCTGGCATACGGTTGATATCATTATTTCCTCCAGAAATGATACAACAAATGGTTTTCCCCTTGATATATTCAGCCAAAACCTCTAAAGAAGCGATACTAGCCGCTCCAGCAGGCTCAGCTACAATCCCTTGCTTAGAGTAGAGGTCAATCAAGGTTTCAGAAATCAATCCCTCATCGACACCTACTAAGGTTTGAACATGTTGACGAGTTGCTTCATAGGTCAACTGACCTACCTTTTGTACAGCAATCCCATCTGCAAATTTGTCAATTTCTTTGAGCTTAACAGGTCCACCAGCTTCAAAGGCAGCCTTCATAGAACGCGCTCCATTAGCCTCTACCCCAATGACTTCAATCTCTGGACTTGTTTCCTTGATATAGGTAGAAACCCCAGCAATGAGACCACCGCCGCCAACAGGAACCAAGACAGCATCAAAATCAATCGATTCTTTTCGAGCTTCTTCTAAAATCTCATAAGCAACTGTCCCTTGACCTGCCTGAACATGGGCATCATCAAAAGGATCAATAAAGGTACGATTTTCAGAAACTGTAAATTCTTGAGCTGCTTTAGCTGAGGCATCAAAGGTATCTCCAACTAGTTTAATGGTTACGAAATCCCCACCAAAAAAGCGAACTTGACCAATTTTTTGTTGCGGAGTAGTAATGGGCATAAAGATAGTAGCAGGAATCTTCATTTCATTACAAGTATAGGCAACTCCCTGCGCATGATTTCCCGCAGAAGCACAGACTACCCCACGCTCACGTTCTTCCTTGCTGAGCTGGGAAATGGCATAATAGGCACCACGGATCTTAAAAGAACGAACACGTTGTGCATTTTCTTTTTTCAAATAAATCTTAGCACCATACTTCTCCGATAAATAATGGTCATAATCAAGCGGTGTATTAACGACCACACCATTCAAGACCTTGTGAGCCTTGATTATATCTTTTGAACTTAACATCATTTTCTCCTAGACTATTTCATACTTATCGCAATCCATTCTTTTAAAAAGAGATGAATTGATTATAAAAGCGAGTTAGTCCCCCAACTCGCCTTCACCTTAATCTCTATCAATTAGTTATAGATTTTGAATGCATCATCGTCATTTTTACCAACAAATGGCATTGCTTTACGCAATTCTGCACCAACTTTTTCAATTTCAAGGTTAGCTGCTTGTTCACGGTAAGCAGTCAATTTTGGACGTCCAGCTTTATAGTCATTTACAAAGCCATTTGCAAATTTACCATTTTGGATGTCTGCCAAGACAGCTTTCATGTTTTCTTTAACTTGCTCAGTAATTACACGTGGACCTGATACATAGTCACCGTACTCAGCAGTGTTTGAAATTGATTGACGCATTTTCTTGAATCCACCTTCATAGATCAAGTCAACGATTAATTTCATTTCGTGAAGAACTTCAAAGTAAGCCAATTCTGGAGCGTATCCTGCTTCTGTCAAGACTTCGAAACCAGCTTCGATAAGAGCAGTCAAACCACCGCAAAGTACAGCTTGTTCACCAAACAAATCTTCTTCAGTTTCTTCTTTGTAAGTTGTTTCAAGAAGACCTACACGAGCTGCTCCAACACCTTTACACCAGTCCATAGCAATGTTTTTCGCATTTCCTGTTGCATCTTGGTATACTGCGTAAAGAGCTGGAACACCAAATCCTTCTTCATAAGTACGACGTACCAAGTGTCCTGGTCCTTTAGGAGCACACATGAAGACATCTACATCTGCAGGTACTTTGATAAATTCAAAGTGGATGTTGAAACCGTGAGCAAATCCAACTGCATTTCCAACTTCCAAGTTTGGAGCGATTTCTGCTTCGTACAATTCTTGTTGGATTTCGTCTGGTGCCAAAATCATGATAACATTAGCCAATTTAGTAGCTTCTGCTACTGTATAAGTGTCAAATCCGTCTTCTTTTGCTTTGTCAAAAGATTTACCTGGACGTACACCGATAATGACATCGCGACCTGAATCACGCAAGTTTTGAGCATGCGCATGTCCTTGTGAACCATAACCGATAACGGCGATTTTTTTACCGTCAAGTGCTGCTACTTTAACATCTTTTTCGTATTCCATTTGAACTGCCATAGTTTTTTCTCTCTTTTCTATTATTTATTGCCTTTTAGGCTGGTTTAACAAATTTAAGTTGGATTTTTAATCGCGGGTAAATCCAGTTGCACCAGTTCGAGCGATATTCCGAATACCGTATGGTCGAATGACTCGCAATAGAGCTTCACTCTTTTCAGCATTTCCTGTCATTTGAATAGTAATCGAGCTTGGCGCTACATCTACCACCGTTGCACGGAATGGTTGAATAATCGCTAGAATCTCAGCGCGCTTCTCAGCTGGCGCTGACATCTTAACCAAAATTACCTCGCGCTCCAAATGAGGCTTGTCTGTAATATCACGAATGCGAATCACATCAATCTGACGATTGAGTTGTTTGATAATTTGCTCCACCTCATCATGTGAAGCAACATCAATAATAATGGTGATCCGCGATACATTCGGATCTTCTGTTGCTCCAACAGAGATACTTTCGATATTAACCTGACGACGAGACAGGACACCGGTAAAGCGATTGAGGACTCCTGATCGATTCTGTAGTTTTGCTGTTAACATTCTACGCATGGAACTTCACCCCCAACATCTCATGATTACTCTTACCAGCTGGTACCATTGGTAACACCTGTTCCTTACGAGAAATATCTACCTCGATTAGCATAGGAACATTCTCAGTGATAACTTCAAGGTCTTGAGCCAAGGTCTCAGGATTGTCAAACTTATAGTTTTTAATACCATAAGCTTGTGCCATCAGTTGGAAATCTGGAAGGGTATCAAAGACTGACTCTGATGTTCTACCTTCATAGAAGGATTCTTGCCACTGGCGAACCATTCCAAGTGAGTGGTTGTTCAGCATAACCACCTTGATTGGCACCTTGTAAATGTTCAAAATAGCCAATTCTTGGTTAGTCATTTGGAAACCGCCATCCCCAACAAACAAGACTACTTCCTTATCTGGGTTAGCAATTTTAGCTCCAATTGCTGCTGGGATTCCAAATCCCATGGTTCCCAAACCACCTGAAGTCACTAACTGACGTTCATTTTGGTAAGGATAATACTGGGCTGTCCACATTTGGTGTTGACCAACGTCTGTTACCACAATGGCATCTCCATTCGTCAACTCACCGATGCGTTCAATAACGGCTTGTGGTTGAACCACACGCTCTTTCTTGTCATAAGAACGAACACGGTTCTTGTCTTTAGTGACTTTCTCAATCCATTTCTCAGTATTATTATGAATTGTTGGTTCGGCCAGCAACATTTGCAAGGCTTTCTTAGCGTCTCCAACTACAGGAATATCCGCACTGATAATCTTGCCAATCTCAGCTGGGTCAATATCAATGTGAGCAACCTTAGCATTCTTAGCGAAGGTCTTAGGATTCCCCGTCAAGCGGTCATCGAAACGGCAACCAATACTAATCATAAAGTCCGCTTCTGTCATGGCAATATTAGCTGCGAATGACCCGTGCATGCCTCCCATTCCAAGGAAGAGTGGATGACTCGTTGCAATCGTTCCTTGTCCCAAAAGACTGGTTACCACTGGAATTTGATAGCGTTCTGCAAATTCATTTAATTCTGCAGCTGCTTCAGCATAACTAATTCCACCACCAGCTAGCAAGACTGGCTTTTTAGCCTTGGATAATTGCTTCAAGATTTTCTTGATTTGCATATCATTTGGCTCAAGAGTCGGCTGATAACTTGGTAGGTTCACTTCTGGTGAATAGATGAAGTCCGTTTCTAAAGCAGATACGTCTTTAGGTAGGTCAATGACAACTGGCCCTGGTCGACCTGTAGTTGCGATATGGACAGCTTCCGTAATGATTCGAGGGATATCAGCTGTCTCACGAACTTGATAATTGTACTTAGTGATTGGCATGGTAATTCCCACGATGTCTGCCTCTTGAAAGGCATCCTTCCCAATCCCCGCTCGCGCCACCTGACCTGTAAAGACCAAAAGGGGAACGCTATCGCTCATGGCATCTGCAATTCCTGTAATGGCATTTGTTGCTCCTGGTCCGCTAGTGACGACGGCAACACCCAACTTTCCAGTTGATTTGGCATAACCTTCAGCTTCATGCAGACAACCTTGCTCATGGCGTCCTAGAATGTGGCGAATGCCTTTAAAATTATATATCGCATCATAAAAAGGCAAGACTGCACCACCAGGATAACCAAAGATGGTATCAATTCCTAAATCACGAAGTGTTTCCAAAACTAGGTCCGACCCCGTCTTAGGAGATTCTAAACTGATTTTCTCCATTGTTCCCCTTTCTCTTCTCTTAAAAATAACTTGTTACTATCATACCATTTTTTCAAAATTTTTCAAGACAAAAGAAGAAATTTTCTGAATTTTCTATTTTAACGTTTATTTATGAATAATCATTTTGTTTTTATGAGTTTTAAAAGGTATTTTATATTCTTTTTCAACTTATTTCCATTTATATTATGAATGTCCTTCGCAAATTATTTCAACTCATTTTTAGATAAAGTTTTTTGAGTGCACATTTACAGAATTTATAAAATTTATCGTAACAATCCAAAAAAAGGAAGCCACTAAGTGACTTCCTTCTAGAATGATGACTGATTAGTCTTCACCTTTGTTTTTCTTAATGATTTCTTCTTGTACTGACTTAGGTACATCTTCGTAGTGGTCAAATACCATCATGAATGTACCACGTCCTTGAGATGCAGAACGAAGAACTGTTGCGTAACCGAACATTTCAGCAAGTGGAACGTAAGCACGAACGATTTGGCTGTTACCGTGTGCTTCCATACCATCTACACGTCCACGACGAGCAGTTACGTGACCCATAACATCACCAAGGTTTTCTTCTGGAACAGTGATTGTTACAAGCATCATTGGCTCAAGGATAGCTGGTTGTGCTGATTTAGCAGCTTCTTTAAGGGCAAGTGAAGCCGCGATCTTGAAGGCAGTTTCAGATGAGTCGACATCGTGGTATGAACCATCGTAAAGCTTAGCTTTAACGTCAACCATTGGATAACCTGCAAGAACACCGTTAGCCATAGATTCTACCAAACCTTTTTCAACCGCTGGGATAAATTCACGAGGAACCACACCACCGACGATTGCGTTTTCGAATTCGAATCCTTTACCTTCTTCGTTTGGAGTAAATTCAATCCATACATCACCGAATTGACCTTTACCACCAGACTGACGTTTGAAGAATCCACGTGCTTGAGTAGAAGCGCGGAATGTTTCACGGTAAGATACTTGAGGAGCACCTACGTTTGCTTCAACTTTGAACTCACGACGCATACGGTCAATAAGAACGTCAAGGTGAAGTTCACCCATACCAGAGATAACTGTTTCACCAGTTTCAACGTTTGTTTCAACGCGGAATGTTGGATCTTCTTCAGCCAATTTTTGAAGGGCGATACCCATCTTGTCTTGGTCTGCTTTAGATTTTGGCTCAACCATCAATTGGATAACTGGTTCTGGAACGTTGATTGACTCAAGGATGATTTTAGCTTTTTCATCAGTCAAAGAGTCACCAGTTGTAGTATCTTTCAAACCAACGGCAGCAGCGATATCACCTGAGTAAACAGTGTCAATTTCTTGACGGCTGTTAGCGTGCATTTGAAGGATACGTCCGATACGTTCACGTTTCCCTTTAGAAGTGTTCAATACGTATGAACCTGATTGAAGCACACCTGAGTACACACGGAAAAATGTCAAACGACCTACGAATGGGTCTGTCATGATCTTGAAGGCAAGAGCTGCAAATGGCTCTTCATCAGATGCTGGACGAGTTTCTTCTGCGTCTGTATCTGGGTTAACACCTTTGATCGCTGGAATGTCAAGTGGGCTTGGAAGGTAGTCAATAACCGCATCAAGCATCAATTGAACACCTTTGTTCTTGAAGGCAGAACCACACAATACTGGGAAGAATTCAACGTTGATAGTCGCTTTACGAATACCTGCTTTCAATTCTTCGTTAGTGATTTCTTCACCTTCGAGGTATTTCATCATCAATTCTTCGTCAGTTTCAGCAACTGCTTCGATCAATTTTTCACGGTATTCTTGAGCTTGGTCAAGGTATTCAGCTGGGATGTCTTCTTCAAGGATATCTGTACCAAGGTCGTTAGTATAGATTTCAGCTTTCATCTTGATCAAGTCGATGATACCACGGAAGTCATCTTCAGAACCGATTGGCAATTGGATTGGGTGTGCATTTGCTTGAAGACGATCGTGAAGTGTGCTTACAGAGTAAAGGAAGTCAGCACCGATTTTGTCCATTTTGTTGGCAAATACGATACGTGGAACTCCGTACTCAGTTGCTTGACGCCAAACTGTTTCAGTTTGAGGCTCAACACCTGATTGTGAGTCAAGAACGGTAACCGCACCATCCAATACACGAAGAGAACGTTGTACTTCGATTGTGAAGTCCACGTGTCCTGGTGTGTCGATAATGTTTACGCGGTGGTTGTTCCATTGAGCTGTTGTCGCAGCAGATGTGATAGTGATACCACGCTCTTGCTCTTGCTCCATCCAGTCCATTTGTGACGCACCTTCGTGAGTTTCACCGATTTTGTGGATTTTACCAGTGTAGTAAAGAATACGCTCAGTAGTTGTTGTTTTACCAGCATCGACGTGAGCCATGATACCGATATTACGAGTTTTTTCAAGTGAAAATTCGCGTGCCATGAGGTTTGTTTCTCCTATTTATTTTTGATTTCTATTCTATTATAACACGATTTTAATAAAAACGGATAGGCAGGACCTACCCGTTCTCAATGTTTTCATGCTATTGTTGGTTTCAACTTACGAAATGGTAAGTTGAATTGTAGCTAAGAGCTAATCGAGCTCAATTGAACTCGGGCTAAAGTTAGCTAGCCGATTTGAGCCGGAACGGGATGCTGTGTGAAAAAGATAAACTTCCTTGTATTCGTCGAATACTGCGTCAGTTTCCTATTTTCACCTTGCATCCTTACCGTTCCTAGCATCATGATTTTACCAACGGAAGTGTGCGAATGCACGGTTAGCTTCAGCCATACGGTGAGTGTCTTCACGTTTCTTAACTGCTGCACCAGTGTTGTTAGCAGCATCCAAGATTTCTTTTGCAAGACGGTCTTGCATTGTGTGTTCACCACGAAGACGAGCGATTGTTACCAACCAACGAAGTCCAAGTGTTGTACGACGTTCTGGACGAACTTCAACTGGGACTTGGTAGTTAGATCCACCAACACGACGTGCACGTACTTCAAGTACAGGCATGATGTTTTCCATAGCTGTTTCAAATACTTCAAGTGCATCGTTGCCAGTAGCTTCTTTGATTTGTTCAAAAGCACCGTAAACGATTGAAGCAGCTGTACCACGTTTACCGTCAAGCATAACGCGGTTGATAAGACGAGTAACTAATTGTGAATTGTAAAGCGGATCTGGCAATACGTCACGTTTTGGAGCTCTATTTTTACGACTCATTTCTCTTTATCCCCTTTCCTTATGCTTTTGGACGTTTAGTACCGTATTTAGAACGGCCTTGTTTACGATCGTTAACACCTGCAGTATCAAGTGCACCACGAACGATATGGTAACGTACCCCTGGAAGGTCTTTTACACGTCCACCACGAAGAAGCACCACGCTGTGCTCTTGCAAGTTGTGTCCGATACCTGGGATATAGGCAGTAACTTCGATAAGGTTGCTCAAACGTACACGAGCGAATTTACGAAGGGCTGAGTTAGGTTTTTTAGGTGTCATTGTTCCAACACGAGTTGCAACACCACGTTTTTGTGGTGAAGAAACGTTTGTTTGAACTTTTTTATGACTGTTGTAACCAACGTTCAAAGCTGGTGATTTAGATTTTTCTACTTTTGATTTACGCGGTTTGCGAACCAATTGGTTAATTGTAGGCATCTACATTCTCCTGTGTTTTTTTATTTTTGGTGATGATACACTTGGTGACAGCTATCATCTGTGTGTACTTTTGCAACATTTGTCAGCACGTCCCTGTACACTCTTGAGAGACCAAAAGTAAAAAGTACCGTCTATTATTGTAACAAAATTTCCCCTTGCTTGTCAAGATGTTTTTCTTTTTGGTATGCGGTAGAATTTTTTGGGTAACTTCTCAAAGTAACTTCCACTTGCCCAACCAAAGTGGAAATTAGTCTAAAACGGATTTTTATGGTGGAATTAAGTGTGAGACGTTTGAGTTAGAAATGAGGTCTACTA
>CABTAV010000017.1:0-18487 GCA_902482895.1 uncultured Streptococcus sp.
TAGAACTGACGAAGTCAGTAACATATATACGGCAAGGCGAAGCTGACGTGGTTTGAAGAGATTTTCGAAGAGTATTAACTCTCACCTATTCATGCAAAGGAATTTTATGGAAGTTTATTTTTCAGGAACCATTGAACGGATTATTTTTGAAAATCCCAGCAATTTTTATCGCATCCTTCTCCTAGAAATCGACGATACAGACGCAGAAAACTTTGATGATTTTGAAATCATTGTCACGGGTACCATGGCTGACGTGATTGAGGGAGAAGACTATACATTTTGGGGGCAAATTGTCCAGCACTCCAAGTATGGGGAGCAACTGCAAATCAGCCGTTATGAACGCGCAAAACCAACTAGTAAAGGGCTGGTTAAGTACTTTTCAAGTAGCCATTTCAAGGGAATTGGTCTCAAGACAGCTCAGAAAATCGTGGACACCTATGGCGACAATACTATTAACGAAATTCTGCAACACCCAGAAAAGCTAGAAGGCATTGCAGGACTATCTGCAAAAAATCGCGAGGCTTTCGTCTCCACCCTTCGTCTCAACTACGGAACCGAGATGATTTTAGCCAAGCTAGCCAACTACGGCATTCCCAATAAACTAGCCTTTCAAATTCAAGACTTTTACAAGGAAGAAACCCTTGATGTGATTGAAAATTATCCCTATCAGCTGGTTGAAGATATCAAAGGATTGGGATTTACCATTGCTGACCAACTAGCTGAGGAACTAGGCATCGAAAGTCAGGCTCCTGAACGCTTCCGCGCCGGTCTAGTTCATAGTCTTTTTCAGACCTGTATGGAAACAGGGGACACCTATGTTGAAGCACGGGATTTGCTAGAACAAACCCTTACTCTCCTTGAATCTTCTCGCCCCGTGGAACTGGATCCCAGCCAAGTAGCTCAAGAACTCTCCTACCTGATTGAAGAAGACAAGGTTCAGCAGATTGATACCAAGATTTTTGACAACAGCCTCTTTTTCGCTGAGGAAGGTATCCGCAGTCACTTGGTTCGTATCCTTGAAAAAGGAAAACAGAAGAGCCAAGATTTAGAAACCATTCAAAAACATATCACTACTGTCGAGCAAGAACTGGGGATTGAGTATGATAACATTCAAAAACAGGCGATCTGTGACGCTATACAGAACAAGGTCTTTATTCTGACAGGTGGACCTGGCACTGGTAAGACAACGGTTATCAATGGGATCATCGCTGTTTATTCGCTTTTAGAAGGACTTGATCTCAGGAAAAAAAGCAATCTGCCGATTCTTCTTGCTGCTCCAACTGGCCGAGCCGCTCGGCGCATGAATGAATTGACAGGTTTGCCTAGCGCGACCATACACCGCCACTTGGGAATGACAGGTGACGATGATACCAGTCATCTGGAAGATTATCTGGATGCTGACTTTATCATCGTAGATGAATTTTCTATGGTGGATACTTGGCTGGCCAATCAACTCTTCTCCAACATCTCTTCTAACAGTAAGATCCTCATCGTGGGTGACAGCGACCAGCTACCGTCTGTCAGCCCTGGACAGGTTCTAGCGGATCTGCTTCATATTCCTTTGATTCCTCAGACTCGCTTGGAAAAAATTTACCGGCAAAGCGAAGAATCAACTATCGTCACCCTAGCTAGTCAGATTCGACAGGGCATCTTGCCAGCCGATTTCACCCAGAAAAAAGCAGACCGTTCCTACTTTGAGATCGCTAGTGGTCATATTCCTGCCTCCATTGAGAAAATCTTAGGCGCCGCCCTCAGAAGTGGAATCCCTGCCCGTGATATCCAAGTTCTGGCTCCCATGTACCGAGGGGCTGCAGGGATTGATGCCATCAACCAGCTCATGCAAGATCTGCTCAATCCACCACAAAAAGATCAACTCAGTTTTGAAGCTCCCCAGTGCCATTATCGTAAGGGCGATAAGGTCATTCACTTGGTCAACGATGCTGAAATCAATGTCTTTAATGGAGATTTGGGAGCTATCACAGACCTGATTCCTGGTAAATACACCGAGTCGAAACAAGACGAGATTGTCATTGATTTTGATGGCAACGAGGTCTCTTACCCACGTAACGAATGGTACAAGATTCGCCTGGCCTATGCCATGAGTATCCATAAATCACAGGGAAGTGAGTTCCCTGTTGTCATCCTACCTATCACTAGTGCTAGTAGGCGTATGTTGGAGCGCAATCTCATCTACACAGCCATTACACGCGCCAAAAGCAAGCTTATCTTACTAGGCGAATTACAGGCCTTCGACTATGCTACTCAACATATCGGAACTGCCCGAAAAACCTATCTGATTGAACGCTTCAGTGATTTATTGGATAATGTTGAAGAAAAGCAATCAGCTATCTATGAAACAGCCACATCAAGTACCTCTGAAAAATCCTACATCCTAACCGAAGAAAACTGGGACAGCATCCCCGCCATGATTGGGATTACAGACGCAGACCTCAGAGAGATTTTTGGAAAATAGTGCATAATAAAACCCACCAATTCAGGTGGGATTTTTGTTTATTAAGATTATTTTACTGTTGCTGTGCTTGTAATCAATTCAACAGCTTTTTTGATTGTGATGTCGTGTTTCAACATATCAGCTGAAAGCAAGCTTTGTACTTGTGCAACTTCCATGTTGTAATCTGCTGCCAATTGCTCAATTTCTTTTTGGATTTCTTCTTCTGAAGCGTCAAATCCTTCAGCTTTGGCAACTGCTTCGATAACAAGGTTAGTCTTAGTACGTGACTCAGCTTCTCCCTCGTATTGTTTGTGAAGGTCTTCTTGAGTAGTTCCAGTGATTTGGAAGTACATGTCAGGGTTGATACCTTGGCGTTGCAAGTTTCCAAGGAATTCATTTACTGAACGGTGAACTTCTTCGTGGATCATTTCTTCTGGAAGTTCTACGATTTCAGCGTTTTCTACAGCTTTATCAATTGCTGCACCTTCAACGGCATCTTTGTAAGCTTCTTCTTTAGCAGCAGCCAATTCCTTGCGGTATTTTTCTTTCAATTCAGCAAGTGTTTCAACTTCTTCGTCGATGTCTTTTGCAAGCTCATCGTCAAGAGCTGGAACTTCTTTAGCTTTTACTTCGTGGATAGTTGTCACGAATTTAGCTTCTTTACCTGCAAGGTCTTCTGCTTGGTAGTCTTCTGGGAATGTTACGATAACATCAACAGTTTCACCAGCTGAGTGACCTACCAATTGGTCTTCGAAACCTGGGATGAATTGACCTGAACCAAGTCCAAGTGAGAAGTTTTCACCTTTTCCGCCGTCAAATTCAACACCATCGATAGAACCAACAAAGTCGATGACAACAGTATCGCCGTTTTCAGCAGCAGCTTCTTTGATAACCAATTCAGCCAAGTTGTTGCGTTCGCGTTCGATACGCTCTTCAACGTCAGCGTCAGTTACTTCTTTTTCTACATCAACTGATACTTCAAGGTTTTTGTAGTCACCCAATTTTACTTCAGGTTTTGTAACAACTTCAGCAGTAATAACCCAGTCTTGACCTTTTTCCATTGAAGTCACGTCAATTTTTGGTTGTGCAACTACTTCAAGACCAGCTTCTTTTACAGCTGCTTCATAAGCATTTGGTAAAAGAGCGTTCATAACGTCTTGGTAAAGTGACTCTTCACCAAATTTTTTGTCGAAGATAGGGCGTGGAAGGTGACCTTTACGGAAACCTGGAACATTAAGAGATTTCTTCACTGAGTTGAAGACACGGTCCAATTCTGGTTTGATTTGGTCTTGAGAGATAGTGAAAGTCAAGACACCACGGTTTGTTTCTTTGTTTTCAAATGATACAGACATTCTGTCATTTCTCCTTAAAATTTTTTAAATACAGTCTATTATAACATAAATGGGTGACTTTTTTCAAGTAATGGATGCGCTTTTCAATCAACGCTAGAGGTACTTGCTTGCTTCTTTGATACTAAGGTCAGCCATTCTTTCCTTGTTTTTCTCAATGAAGCCTGCTACCCAAGTTGGATTGGTTTTGGAGTAGTCTCTTAGAGCCCAGCCAATGGCTTTATTGATAAAGAATTCTGTTTGGTTCAAATTATGAAGCAGAATCTTTTCCATTAATTGAACATTGGTCTTCTCTTTTCTTAACAACTGGTGATCAATAGCGACACGTCTCAGCTAGATATTATCTGATAGGCTCCATTTTAAGATTATTTCTTCTAGTTCAGGGTGGTCATACACCAAACTCCCTACTACTCGATCTAGGATATCTACGGTATCCCACCAGGATTTTGTGACGACTAACCGCTCAAGCTTAGGTAAATCGTTCTCCGTTAGATAAGACTGCATTGCTTTCAAATAATTAGCAGCCACATATTGGTATTCTCTAGGCTCCCTTCTCCAGCAAGTATCTACAAAATTCCAGTCGATAATCTTTGTTTTTTTCGCTTTTGGAAAGTATTTTTTATAGAGTGCATTTCTTTCAGGAGCCGCAATACCTAGGAAGAAAAACTGATGGCGCATATAGGCTTCCATAGGCCCTGCTTTTTTAAATCTTTTGCTGCTTCTAGCTCAACAAGTAAATCTGTTAGACTCATCTAAAACTCCTCATGCCCTACCAAGTGGTGCTGAAAGGCATAGACAGCCGCCTGGGTACGATCGCTGACTTCAAGTTTGGCTAGGATATTGGACACATGGGTCTTGACCGTCTTGAGAGAGATAAAAAGTTCGTCTGCGATACGCTGATTTTCGTAGCCCTTGGCGATGAGTTGGAGAACATCTCGCTCACGCGCAGTCAGGTCCTCATGTAGTTCTATGTGATTGCGGTGGTATTCGACTTTTTTGCTGACCTCTTGCTCAATGGCCAACTCGCCAGTAGCCACCTTACGGACAGCATGGAGTAGTTCGTCTGCGCTAGAAGTCTTAAGCATATAGCCTCGAGCACCTGCATCTAAGACGGGCATGATTTTTTCATTATCCAAATAAGAGCTCACAATCAAAATCTTGGCTTCAGGCCATTCTTTGAGGATGGCCAAGGTTGCATCAATCCCATTCATCTCAGGCATAACAATATCCATGACAATGACATCTGGACGCAATTCCAAGGCTAAATCAATGCCTTGAGACCCGTTTGTCGCCTCACCCACAACTTCTACATCGTCTTGGAGGTCAAAGTAGCTTTTCAAGCCCAATCGGACCATTTCATGGTCATCTACTAGTAAAATTTTCATCTTTACTCCTTTATCATTCCTTATCTAGCAGGGGAATACGGATATCAACTGCCAGCCCTTGCTTAGGCGCTGTCAATAACTGAACCGTCCCTGCCATATCTTCAACCCGCTCCTTGATATTACGAAGTCCATAACTCAAGTCATCTAAGCTACCTAACTGGAAACCAATCCCATTGTCCACCACCTTCAGCTGCAATTCAAAATCTGTCTGATAGAGATAGACATCCAGACAAGATGCCTGGGCATGGCGGAGGGTATTGCTGATCAACTCTTGCAGGATACGGAAGATATGCTCCTCGATTTTCTTGGGCAATTGCGTCACATTTTGCTTAAGACTAACTCTGAGATCACTCTTGTCCTCAAGCTCTTTTAAGAGGATTTGGATTCCCTCAACCAGACTCTTCTGTTCCAATTCAACTGGTCGCAAATGCAAGAGCAAGACCCGTAAATCCTTCTGGGCTGTTTCTAAAATAGCTGTGACGCTCTGCAACTGGCTCTGCATCTTTTCTCTTTCCAATTTCAAAGCCTGCTGACTGATACCCGATAAAATCATGTGGGCCGCAAACAACTCCTGACTGACTGTATCGTGCAAATCCCGAGCAATCCGTTTCCGTTCTTTCTCGATGATTTCCTCTTCCTGAGCAAGACTGTGATTTTCAGACTTTTGAAGAGCTTCTGTCAAAAGGTTAAGTTTGCCTGACAAGGACTTGAAACTGGCATCCAAATCTGGATCAGCAACCTGAACCACTTCTTTCCCTGACAACAAATGCTTGAGATTAACCTGCATTTTTCGTAAAGAAAGCTCTTCGACACCTCGCCAAAACAGGGCTAAAAGACAGGTCATGGACATGCTGAATACCAACAACAAAAAGACAAATTTTTCTGTTTTTTCGACATCATGCAGGAAAATAGACCAGTCAAAGTCAAGGATTTCCAGCAAGCTGTGGGAGAAAAATAAGACAAACAGAAAGGAGGTGAGAGCAATCATTACATAGGCTTGTTTTTTCATCCTCTGACCACCTCAACATCTCCAATCATAGTGGTCAAGAAAATCTTGACACTCTTATTACTCTTGAGATAGTCTCTTGTTTCCTGATGATAGTGTTCATTTCGGAGGGCTCGCTTGGGCTGATTGAAAAAAGTCAAATCACCATAGAGACAGTTAACGCTGAGACTGACTTCCACATCGACAGGTACGATGATTTTGGTCGTTCCTACCATCTTTCTGAGGATAATGACATTGTCATGATTGGTTAGGATGACCCTCTCCAGATGAATAGTGTCCTTACCCATGAGGCGAAAGAGATTGATATCATCAAACTGGCAAGTCTGGTAGCTTGAAAAATGATGGAGATTTCCAAACCAACGATTTTTCTCCTTCTTAACCGTTACCACCTCTTCAAAAACCAAATTGGTCTGCTCTTTTTCCTGGTTCATCATCGGATAAAGAATAAAGAGGCTATAGATGACCGCAACAAAAATAGCTAGAATCACAAAAGGATTGAGCATGACGATGAAAAAGAAGAGAATGCTTGCCACCACTAAAAGAAGATTGTTTCCCTCTTTACCAGTGTAATAGCGAATCAAAAGCAAAAAGAGGAATAGAATCAGCAGAAAACGCGAAAAATGCTCTGATACCATCAAAATCAGAGCTCCTGTCAAAAGACAGGCTTCGATAAATAAAAAGATTTTAAATTTTCTCATAGGTTCATCCTCTCCCTTCTATTTTATCACAATTCAAAAAAGTCACCTCAGTCTGAGGATGGAAAAAAAGGCGGTGGTTACGCCTTTTTCATCTGATCCTTTGCTTCTTTTAATTTTCCATAAAGAAGATAGTCCACTTTTTTCAAATCTGCTATGGTGGCACAATTAAGGGCACACATAATCAAACGTAGATCGTCTTTCCAGCCTTGGACAATATCAATCACTTCTTCGACTGAATAGGTTTCAACCAATTCCAGAATTGTTCGTGACAGGCCTACAGCCTTGGCACCAAAGACCAAACACTTAATCATATCCAGCGGATTCCGAACGCCTCCACTGACCAAGAGTTCAACCTTGTCTTTCCAGTCTTGGGCATTGAGAAGGGCTTGCATGGTAGACTGACCCCATTGATTGAGATAATCACGCTGACCACTGCGACGGTTTTCGATATAGGCAAAGCTGGTGCCACCACGACCTGACAAGTCAAATGTTTGAACGCCCAGCTCATAGGCTCTTTCGATGGTTTTCACATCCATTCCAAAGCCCACTTCCTTGAGAACAATGGGAACGGGGATTTGCTTGCTATAGTCTGCCAGATGCAATCTCCAGCTTCGAAACTTCCTTTCTCCCTCAGGCATGAGTAATTCCTGCATGACATTAACATGCACTTGTAAAAGTAAAGGATTCATCTCCGTCACAGTCTGCAAACCAAGTTTAACCGGCTTGTCCAATCCAATATTGGTTCCAAGAAGGAGATTTGGATGATCAGACTTGACAGAAAAAGAGTCATCTGCTGGATCTTTGAGGGCTGCGCTATAAGAACCCGTTACAAATAAAATACCACAGGCTTCCGCCACCTGAGCTAGTTTTTGATTGATTTCTTTACCTTTTTCACTCCCACCTGTCATGGCATTGATATAAAAAGGAAAATCCCACTTTCGACCAGCAAATTCTGTCGAAAGATCGATTTCATCCAGATCGTAAAGAGGCAAGGAAGAATGAATCAACTCCACCTCATCAAAGCTATTATAGGAACTTTTCTGCTCAAGGGCATAGCGGATGTGCTCATCCTTACGATTTGTCGTCATGTCCTATCCTTTCTTGGTATAAGAGCTCAATCCCCAGATCGGCCCAACGGTTTTTTAGGGTTTCAGTTGATTGCTCATCAAAACTCAAGGCAATGCCACAGTCACCACCACCAGCACCGCTACTCTTGGCAACAGCCTGCAAATCTTGACTGGCTACCTTCAACTGTCTAAGCGAAGGCGTGTAAATATCTGCGCTCAAGCCTTCTAAAAGCTTGCTTGCCACTTCTACTTGCTCGATAATTTTTTCGGCTTTCCCCTGCTCCAAGGCTTCTACCAAAGCAGTCACCGTTGCTTTTGAGGAACTTAAAAATTTCTGATTGATATTTTGCTTGATTTGCTGAACCATGTGACTCGATACAGCCACTTCCTTGGTCCATCCCACTAGGAAATCACATTCTAATGCAGGTTGTACGTGTGAGATTGAAAAGCCCCAATCACGCTCTAAAACTGTCGCCAACTTTTCTTCTTTTAGCCAAGCAGCTACCTGCTGGCGGTCAAATGACTGGTATAGAACCAATTCCTCTGCCACAATACAGGCAATATCTCCCATGGAACCATTGTCTCCGCGCTTGAGCAAGACAGCACTGGCCAGCTTGAACAAGAGATCCTGATCAACCGTAATATCATATAAAGCCAACAAGGCCTTGATGACCAAAACAACGACACTACCGCTAGAACCTAGACCAAACTTTTTCCCTTCTCGTTCCATTTTTCCTCGGATTTCCAAAGAAAAAGGTCGCAAGGTCTGCCCACGATAAACAAGGAAATCTTGCACTAAAGCAATTGTTTCTTGAATCAAGCTATAGTCAGGATTTGGTGTCAAATCTACTGTGAAATCAAACAGATCTGAATAGATACGGTAACTATCAGAAAAAGCAATCTCGCCCTTCATATAGATGGGAATGGCCTTTATCAAGGCTAACTGCCCTGGCTCTAGAATAGCATATTCACCTGCCCAATAGAGTTTCCCGCAAGTTTTAACAGCAATCATCTTGGCTCAAATCCTTTGTTTTTGACACAATCAAGCGATAACGCTGACCAAAGATTTCTGATAAATGCTCCAAGTCTTTCTCTTGACAGAGGACTTTGACATTAGGACCAGCATCCATAGTAAAGTAGCAGGCTTCCCCTTGCTCACGAAGCTGGCGGACAAAGTCCATAGCTTCATAGCTTGCATCCGTCAGATAAGAAAAGGCTGGTGATGCTGTTTTGGTCGTAGCGTGCATAGCCAGGGCATTTCCCTCCGTTAATTCCCCAACCTTAGCAAAGTCATTTTCCTTGAGATAAACCAGCATATCCTGATAGTCTTTCTCAGACTGACGCACCCAGTCATCAAAGGTCGTCGAGGTTTCCACACAGAGTTTCATCCCGTCACGGCTAGAAATTGGTTTTTTCTTGTCCTCTAGCACCAACATCATCATAGCTAGTTTCAAGTCTGTCTCTACAGGGTAAATTTCCCCACTATCCTTGTCCCAAGCTCCTAGCGGTCCATAAAAACTCCGAGAGGAAGAGCCTGAGGCAAATTTAGCCTCCTGTGCCAACTGGCTCCGAGTCAATCCAAGCTTGAAATAAGCATTACAAGCCTTGACCAAGGCAGACAAACCACTAGAACTTGAGGACAGGCCCGCCGCGGTAGGCATGTTGTTTTGAGTATCGATACGAACAAAACCCTCACCAGCTGGACGGTAACGGTCAATAATCTTACTCATCTTGGCATGCTCAGACTCATTTTGTATCTGACCATTGATATAAAAGACATCAGCTGTCGCATCCGTCGGTAGAGGTGACAAAGTCGTCTCCGTATACATATTTTCTAAAGTCAGAGAAATACTGCTAGTAGCAGGCACCATCTCTTTCTCTTTTTTCTTTCCCCAATATTTGATAATAGCAATATTTGCGTAAGAACGTACTGTTACAGGCTCTCTATCCATGTCTGAACAGCTCCTTTCTCTTCTAATCTTTCTGCTAGTTCTTGTGCGTGTGTTAAATTATCTGCCAAGGCTATGATACAGCCTCCTAGCCCACCACCGCTCATCTTGGAACCCAGAGCACCATGACTAAGAGCAGTTTCAACTAGATGGTCTGCCTCAGGGCTACTAACCCCAATTTCTTTTAGATGTAAATGCGCTTGACTGAGGATTTTCCCCAATCCTTCAGCATCTTTTTGTGAAATCGCATCTTCTGCTTGCTGTGTTAATTCTCCCAAGGCATGCAAAAACGGTAGGGCATCCTTGCCCTTGCTTTGAACCACTTGGATGGCTTCACGAGTATGACCATAAACACCCGTATCTGCAATCACTAAATAGGCTGATAGAGCCATCTCAAGCTCTGTAAATCCTACATTCTTAATATAGCGAATAGGTTGGTCACTGAGACAGGTCTTAGCATCCAAACCACTAGGATTCATATGGGCAATCATCTCAGCTCGATTGACCAAGATTTCTAGTACATCATGAGGCAGGTCGACTTGATAGTAGTCAAATACCGCACGAATGGCCGCTATGCTGATAGCCGCTGACGAACCCATTCCCCGTTTCTCAGGGATAGCCGAGTCAATCTCGCAACGAATGCAGGCTTCTTTGATATCCAAATACTCCAACGAAGCATAAACTGCCATGGACAAGGTATCTTCCTCATAAAGGCGCCAAGGTCTGTCAGCAGGAACTACCTTACAAGTCACCTCCACCTCCAAAAGAGGCAAGGAAATAGCAGGATAGCCGTAAACGACCGCATGCTCCCCTATTAAAATAATCTTACTATGTGCCTGACCGACACCAACTTTTTTTGTCATTTTTCCCTTTTGCTAGACGAAAAAGCCGTCCCATTTTTCATACAAGTATTTATTCTTTCCTATCTATTTTATTATATTTTCACAAAAAAAGCGATTGTTTCCTTCACAATCGCCTCTTTCATTATTGAACCCATTCGCCATTATAGTTGACAGAATAGCCATCTACAGTCGTATTCACTGCCAAAGCACCTGAACTATAAGCGTAGTACCATTTGCCATGGACCTGGAACCAACCAGTGACCATAGCTCCTGATGAACGGAGATAATACCACTTGTTACCGAGGTATTGCCAGCCAGTTTTCATATTGCCATTTGGCTCGTCTAAATAATACCAAGTTGAGCCTTCCTGATACCAACCAGTTGCCATTGCTCCTGATGAACGGAGGTAGTACCACTTATTGCCAAGTTGTTTCCAACCAGTTTGCATGATACCAGTTGTTGGATCTAAATAGTACCAAGTTGAGTTATCATTGGTCCAGCCACGCACTAGCTCCCCAACCGTCAAACTGTCGATACGAGCATCGAAGCCACTATCCTTCTGTAAATAATACCAGTGTCCCTCATCATGAACCCAACCAGTTTTTAAGGTGTGATAACTACGCTGATCTTCAAAATAATAGACTCGTTTCTCTGCTGGACTATCATATTGTTCCCCATGATGTTTGTTGGTATTTGTAGCAGTTTTTGCCTCTAAAACTTGCTTGCCAACAAATTCTTGTAAGACACCATCTTGTCCAAAGTAGTACCATTGTGGCATTGGCATAGATTCTAATCTCAAACCATTTGGATAAGGACCAATTGTACTACCTTTAGATGGAAACGGGATATATTGCCAGCCGACAACCATTTCTCCTGATACATAATCAAAATAATAGGTCTTGCCATCAATCACTCGCCAGGCCTTTTCTTTGATGTCACCCTTCTTGTAGTAAGTTCTACCATTTTCTTGGACAAATTTCCAACCTTCTGAATCAGCATCATCCGCCAATACTGCACTTGTTGCCAGTAAGCTAAAGAAAAAAACTGCTAATGCGATTTGCATCAATTTTTTTATTATTTTCATTAGATCTATCCTCCATAGCTGATTATAGCAAAGACCCAATTGTATGTCAATATATAGAAAACCCCCAAAAAAAGCAGTTACATAACTGCAACTGCTTTCTATTCTTGCATGGTGTAACCGACACCACGAACGGTTTTAATGTAGCTTTTCTGACCTTTTACATCCAGCTTGCTACGTAGATAACGGATATAGACATCCACGATATTAGTTTCGGTCGCACTTTCATACTTCCAGACACTTTCCAACAACTGCTCACGAGTCAGAACTTTCTTGCTTCCCATAAGAGTAGCCAAGAGATCATACTCACGACGCGTCAAAGCAATCATCTCCTCGCCACGATAAACGGTATGATGTTCTACATCCATACGCAGATTGCGGTAAGACGTTGGAACTTTCATCTGACTACAGTGTTGGTCGATGAAGTCCCTACCTCGGAAAATCGCTGAAATACGAGCTACCAAATTATCAATAATAACTGGCTTATAGATGTAAGAAACGGCAAAGCGTTGGATTGTCTCAATCTGATCTTGCAATTCTTCACGATGGTCCAAGACCATGATGACTGAGGCTGGCTTAGTCCGACTCAGCTTGTCTGCAAAATCCTGGGCTGTCATATCCCCCAGTTGAGCATTCAATAAAATCAAGTCATAGTCTGTTTGAAGAGCCATGGAGAGGGCTTTTTGCCCCTCCTCAACCTGATCAACTCGGTATTGCTCTTTTTGGAGTTCCAAACTTAAAAAATGAGCTAGATTTCGTTCTTTCTCAAGTAATAAAATCCGTTTCCCCATGGCAGACCTACTTATTTTTCGTCATACCAAGAGTAGTGGAATGTTCCTTCTTTGTCTTTACGTTGGTAGGTGTGGGCACCAAAGTAGTCACGTTGCGCTTGGATCAAGTTAGCTGGAAGGTCAGCTGAACGGTAGCTATCAAAGTAAGTAATAGCTGCTGAGAAAGTTGGCACTGGCACACCAGCTTGAACAGCAAGAGCTACGATGTCACGCACTGCTTGTTGGTACTTAGCAGTAACATCCAAGAAGTACTCATCCAAAAGAAGGTTAGCAAGGTCTGCATCACGGTTGTAAGCATCTGTAATCTTTTGCAAGAAACGAGAACGGATGATACAGCCATCACGCCAGATAGATGCGATGTCTGCAAATGGCAAGTTCCAGTTATTTTCTTTAGAAGCTACACGCAATTGAGCAAAACCTTGTGCGTATGAAATGATTTTTGAGAAGTAAAGGGCTTGACGGATCTTTTCAATCAACTCAGCCTTGTCTCCTTCAAAGTTGAAGGCAGCTGGTTTTGGAAGAACCTTGCTAGCATGTACACGTTCTTCTTTGTAAGTTGAAATGTAACGTGCAAATACTGACTCAGTGATGAGTGACAATGGCACACCAAGGTCAAGTGATGATTGACTAGTCCATTTACCAGTTCCCTTGTTACCTGCAGCATCAAGGATGTAGTCTACGATTGGTCCATCTTGGCCTTCATCGTCTTTACGGCTCAAGATATCAGCTGTGATTTCGATCAAGTAGCTGTCCAACTCACCCTTGTTCCACTCAGTAAAGATTTCAGCCATATCTTCTGCTGAAAGGCCTAGCAAGTGTTGCATCAAGTCATAACTTTCTGCGATCAATTGCATATCACCATACTCGATACCGTTGTGAACCATTTTCACATAGTGACCAGCTCCATCAGGACCGATATAAGTCACACATGGTTTGCCATCTTCTGGTGCTTTAGCTGAGATTTCTTCAAGAACATCCGCAACCAATTCGTAGGCCTCTTTTTGTCCACCAGGCATGATAGAAGGACCTTCTAGGGCACCTTTTTCACCACCAGAAACCCCAGTACCGATAAAGTTGATACCTGAGTTTGCCAATTCTTCATTACGACGGATTGTATCTTTGTAGAAAGTGTTTCCTCCATCAATCAAGATATCACCTTTGTCAAGGTGTGGAAGAAGGGCTTGAATTGTAGCATCTGTACCAGGTCCAGCTTGAACCATGAGCATGATACGACGAGGTTTTTCGATTGAGTTTACAAAACTTTCAACGTCATAGCTTGGTACAAAGTTCTTTTCAGGATGGCAAGCAATCACATCTTCAGTTTTTTCTTTACTACGGTTGTAAATAGCAACTGTGTAACCACGAGATTCAATATTAAGGGCAAGGTTACGACCCATTACGGCCATACCAACAACACCAAAGTTAGCTTTTGTCATTTGACACTCCTCTTGTTTAATTTGTTTTATTTTATCATTTTTACTTTTGAAAAGAAAGAATTTTGTAACGACTGCTTAGTAGTCCAAAGCATCCGCATGTCCAGAACCATTTCCAACAAAGTATCCTGTCTTACAGTTAAGGGTAAAGAGATAGGTTCCGTCTGGCTTGTAGAGGTTGTAATAACCATTTCCATTAACGATATTGACACGTTCGAGGATGTATTGATTTCCAGTGATATAACCACGTGAACGTGAAGTTGCTAGAATTTGTTCCAAAACGCCATCCGCGAAATCCCAAGCAGAGTTGTTACTATCATCAATAGCAGACTGATTATAAGAAACACGACTGGCACTTCTTTGAACAGCAACTCCCGCACTTGATACGCCCATATTGACTTCACTACGAGAACTTCTAGTCTCCGTTGAGGTCGTATTTGAACTACTTGGGCTTGTCTCACTAGCAGTATTTTCATTTGCTTGACTAGAGCTTGAGTTGCTAGTTTGACTTGAACTTGAGCTGGAAGCACTTGTTTGCTGGCTCTTACCTAGACTAATGGCCTTATCTAGCAATTTATCTAGCTCCGTATTTCCAGTTTTAATATCTGTAAATTTAGCATCAGATTTAGCTTTTGCATTGGTATCCAGAACACCATCCACAATAGCCGGTTTTTCAAATTGTGCATTGACATCTTGAATGGCCTTGATTTGCGTTGCTAGACTATCATATTTAGATTTGGCAAGCGTATGCTCACGACTACCTTCCAGCTTATCAAGCAAGGTCTTCAGTTGGCTCAGTTTATCAAACTGGCTATTTTTCAAAGCCGTTTTATTGCTATCTGTGTAGAAGGCATCGTATTGGTTATTAAAATCATCCACATCTGATTGATTGGCTGTAGTTGATTGAGAAGTCTGAATTTCCTTGGTCGAACGGGTCACTTGACGATAAACATAATAAGCACTGACACAGATAATCACTGATACAAGTGCCAAAGCAATCAAAACAAATCCTTTTTTACTTTTCTTTTCTGACTCCTCTTGATCCAGACGAGAAAAATTTTTCTCCTCTTCCACTTCCTCAGTCATTTCTGCTAAATTTTCATCCTCTAGCACTATAGGATCCCAGCCTTTATCCTCATCATCCAAAGGCAATGGGGGTAAGATAGCTTCAGAAGATGGAACTTCCTCTGAAGAGGCTTCCGACTCCTCTACAGCTTCACGCACTTCTTGGATTAAATCGTCCAGACTTTGAGTTTCGATTAACTCTTCTTTTTTGAACTGTCGTGTTTCAAACTTATCTGCCTCAATTTCATCTTTATGTTGCTTCACATACTTGTCCAAGATAGAGTCTCCAGGTAGTACTCCTGCTTCCACCTCTTCATTTTTACGCATGGCTTCTCCAACTGTTAGCTCTTTGGCATCATCAAAATCAAATTGCGCTTCTTGATGTTCTGCTTTATGACGATTACGTCTTTTCTTACTCATGAGTTGTCCTTTCTACTTTACTTCCTGACGTTTCACACGCTGACCAAAATATTGATACAAATCAACTTTTAAGGTTCCATTGTACAACTTACGTTTCTTGTCCGCCTGACTACCATACTTGGTCTCAAAGGCTTCATCACTAGTCAAGATAAATTTGCTCCAAGTTTTCAGTGGTGCAAATACTTGCCCCATTTCAGCATAAAGCTTGGTAACCCCTGCATCATCTGACAAGCGTTCACCATAAGGCGGGTTGGAGATGATCACTCCATTGATTTTTTCGGAACGCAAATCCTGCACTCGCATTTGCTTAAAGGTAATATCACCTGCGACACCTGCGGCCTGAGCATTAGCCTTGGCAATTTCCACCATACGCGCATCGATATCACAGCCCATGATATCCAATTCCAGTTCACGATCTACTTTCTTAGTTGCCTCTGTGCGAACTTCTTGGATCAAACGATCACTCATCCAGTTCCATTCCTCAAATGCAAAGGAACGACGAAGACCAGGCGCCATCTTTCGAGCAATCATGACTGCCTCGATACAGAAAGTTCCCGAACCACAAGTCGGATCAATCAAAGGCTTATCTGGATACCAGTTAGAAAGTTGCAAAATAGCTGCTGCCATATTTTCCTTGATAGGAGCCCCACCTTTTTCGGTACGATAGCCACGTTTAAAGAGGCTAGCCCCTGTCGTATCAATCATGACAGTTGCTATGTCTTTCAGAATAGAGACCTCAATTTTAAACTCAGGACCAGTTTCCATCAGAGGAACGCCTTCTGGACGAGCATAATGTTTTTGCAACTTCTTAACAACAGCCTTCTTTGAAATAGCCTGCACACTGGGCTCATTGTGAAGTTTAGATTTAACACATTTTGCTTTCGAAATCGGAAAACGAGCCCCAAGTGGTAAATAATTTTCCCAATCTAGAGTGAAAACTCCCTGAAAGAGCTCTTCAAAAGTCTTAACTGGGAACGTTCCTACGATAATTTTGATACGGTCTGCTGCCCGAAGCCAGAGGTTGGTTTCGATAATGGCTCTAACGTCTCCTTGAAAACGAACACGTCCATTTTCAACCTGACAATCGTAACCCAACTCTCGCACTTCACGACCAACGACAGCTTCAAGACCTGCTGCCACAGTTGCAATTAAATTAAATTCTTTTTTCATGTTACAGTCTTGCAAGACCTTTCTATATGTCCACTTTAAAAAATGAGGTTGAGAAAATTTCTCAGCCCCAACCTATATGCAATTTTCTATAAGCCATGTTTTGTTCCAGAAGTGACTAGGACCACTTCCTTCGATAATCATCTGTCTACCACTAACAGCTCTAGCTGATAGCAGTCAGAATACTACGTTCGTTTCCGCGTACTCCATGCCCCGACCAAAATTTGGGTTGCTAGCTTGAGGGGTTTACCGCGTTCCACTCTCTCCGTTTCCAGAAAGACTCCGTCACTGTGGCACTTTCAAGCCTACTCTGGCCTATCCAAGGACTTAGCCATTTCAACTGCCGTAACGATTTCTCGTCCCTAGGCTTATGGTTTCGCCTAGCACAAACACTACAGGCATCACAGCCTGTGCTAGCATGGACTTTCCTCATGAGAAGAAATTCTCCTCACGCGATTATCCAAAAATTGCACATTTCAAACGAGCTCTTATAAATCAGAGTTATCCAAAATTTGTTTACCAAATACTTCTTTTTCGAGACGATTCAAGCGTTTCAAAATATCAAAATTCGTCATAGAACTTGTAGTCGCCACTTCAATAGGCTCTGATTGAACTGGTGAGGATTTCGGTTTACGAGCTAATTCTTCCTTCAACTCTGCAATTTCTTGACGGAGAGACTTGACTAAGGCAGCATAAGTTTCATAGTCCTTGATGACATCGTCCAAAAATTCATCAACTTCAACCTTACTATATCCACGGACTTCACGTCCAAACTCTTGCTCAAAAATATCTTTTGCTGAAAAAATAATACCTGCCATCTCTCTCTCCATTCTCAATTTCTAATAGTATTATTATATAAAAAAAGGCAAACAAAAATCAAGGTCAAAGGCTTACTTTTCAGAAAAATTTTCTGCTAGCTCATTTAAGTCTTCAAACGTTAGCTTTTTTATGCGATAACCTTCCTGATTTTTCATCAAGTTATCCATAAATTTTAGTTTGGTCTCATTTTCTGGGTCATAGAAAAAATAAGCTAAATCAGTATTTTCCAGTAAAAATCGTTGATAATCACGCAGTTGTCCCTTGTTTTCATACTTGGGATAGGCATATTTAACGAAATCTACCTGCTTGAATTGGCTAAGTTTCATCTGATTGTCTTCATTCCAATTTCCCCCGTGCGTTTCAAAATCAAAAATAGTCGCTAGGCTGAAATCATACTCATCTTTCATTTCATTTGCGACATCAAGAACCCAGGATTCAAATCCCAAGCTCCCAGTAAAGACCAGCCATTTAAGCCCCTCTTCTGCTAAGTTTTCTAAATCTCTTCTAATCGCTTTCTTTATAATTTTTAACCTGATATCTTTTTCGTTAAAGACACCCAAATCAAAGCTAGAATAGCCCATAATTAAAGCTCTAGTCATTTTTACACCTTTCTTTATATTTTATGGTATAATAGAGTGATGTTATTGTACCAATAAGGAGAAATATGGTCAACTACCCTCATAAAATTTCATCAAAAAAAAGCCAAACATCCATTTCTCAACCAAAAAATTTCGCAAATCGAGGAATGACTTTTGAAAAGATGATCAACGCTACCAACGACTACTATCTGACGCATGGCATGGCCGTTATCCATAAAAAACCCACGCCTGTTCAAATTGTCCGAGTAGACTATCCTCAACGTAGTCGAGCCAAAATTGTAGAAGCCTATTTTAGACAAGCTTCCACAACAGATTACTCTGGCGTGTATAGAGGACATTACATTGACTTTGAAGCCAAGGAAAC
>CABTAV010000018.1:0-18288 GCA_902482895.1 uncultured Streptococcus sp.
TCAATAACGTCGGCGGTCGTAATCAGAGTCAGGTTTATCGTTAAAATATTTCTGCCAGAAATTAGTGATTGACCAAGGTGTCCCGAACCCTCCCCATGCACCGCTTGGGATATTGCCAAGATACACAAGATCTCCTCCTCTAACATCTTGCAATTCAGCTTCTGTTAGTTCCATCGTTTCTGCAAATTGTAAATTCAACATGTTCTACACTCCTTCAATTATTTTCCATAAACCACTTCTGCGACCTAGGATTTGCTTCAAATGTTTTACAAGGACAGTATAACACAGAAATTGGCTTATTTTAGAAAATCGCATATTTGATATTTTTTCTTATAGAAATTTCAGATTTGCGATTTTAGTAGATTTGATTATTTCCCTGCTATAATAAAGTTACTACTAACAAGGAGGGATATAATGATGAAAAAAAGAAAAATCCAACTGATACTCCTGCTTATTTCGGAGTGGGTTATCGTCTTCCCGTTTCTAATTAATCGATAAGTTCTTTGTATTGCTGAAAACGCAATTCGAAGAGGGCTGCTAATTGTGGATTTTCTAATACTTGCAGAGATTGGATAAAGTGTTCAATCTCTTTTTGATTGCTTCCTTTGGTTTGAAGAAAAATACTCATTTTCTTTAAAAATTGCCACGATACTTTTTCAAAAACATCATACGGTCGCAACATTCTCTCCAGCTCAGCTTCAAAGATTGGGATATAGGAGAAAAGTTTTCGCTCCATGAGCTCTGATAAGATATTTAATAGTCCTTGCTTCATATACAATCGATTGTGTACTAACTCTTTAAATTCTTTGGATTTTTCAATTAAAGCAGTTGATAAAAATATCAAATCTTGATTACTCAAGAAAGGCATTGTATTGCAAAAAAGATAGAGTTCAAACCAGGTCCAAGACTCAATAGCATAGAGATAGATGGTCAAAAACTCGCTATCTTCTTTTACCAATGAATAGTTCTTATTTAAGGAATGGAGTGCGTTTTTAATTACAATAGCATTCAAACGACGATAGGTCTGCGCCATCTGTTCTTGCTCGACTTCCTCCAACAGTTGCTCTAAACCAGCAATATCTTGATGGGCAAAGCGATCCACAACCTTTCTACCAATCTGCATATGTAGGGATTCTTGATAATTATTGAGCTTGTGACCAAACTCATCAAAATTCATATTGATCCCTTGAATAGCTAGGATTAGCTTGTCCGCAGATAGCATAGACTGCCCTAGTTCAAACTTGGATAGCTGAGAAGCTGTTAGTCCAGCACAAGCCACATCTGACTGCTTGAGCTTTCTCGCCAAGCGCAATTCCTTGTAAAATTCTCCCAATTCCATTCTCTCTATCATCGTACCACCTCCTATTCTTTATATATTATATCATTATTTACAATTATTTGTCAAAATATTCTGACATTTAAGAGAGCAAAAAAGCCAGCCTTAAGCTGACTCCTTATTCCATAGTATCAAAAGCGAGGCTTGGTTTGGCATTGAGATCCAAGCTTGCAAAATTTTCTTTGTTCCACTCGCTGACGCTGGCATAGGCAATCATACCTGCATTGTCTCCGCAGAGGCGCAGAGGGGGGATGATAACCTTGACATCTGTGATTTCGGCTGCTAGGCGTTCTCTGAGACCTTTATTGGCTGCCACACCACCTGCCACAACTAGAGTTTTAACAGGGTATTTCCCCAAGGCCCTCTTAGTTTTAGCCATGAGAATGTCCATAACTGCAGCTTGGAAGGACGCACACAAGTCCTCTGTAGACAAGTTCTCTCCTTTTTGCTCGGCATTGTGATGAAGATTGATAAAAGCAGATTTCAAACCTGAGAATGAAAACTCCAGATTATCTTCCTTAATCATGGCACGGGGAAAATCATAACTATCCTGCCCCTGATGAGCTAGCTCGTCAATCTCACGACCTGCAGGATAGGTCAAGCCCATGACACGGCCGACCTTATCATAGGCCTCACCAACCGCATCATCACGGGTTTCCCCAACAATCTTGTAGTCACCAGCCTCAGAAACATAAACCAACTCTGTGTGTCCACCGCTGACCAAGAGGGCTAGCAAGGGAAACTCCAAAGGCTCCACACTCTGAGCGGCCATGAGGTGACCAGCCATGTGGTTAACAGGGATCAGTGGAAGTCCATGTGCCCAAGCAAAGGCCTTAGCAGCTGACAAGCCAACGAGTAAGGCTCCAACTAATCCTGGCCCATAGGTGACTGCAACAGCTGTCACATCGTCTTCTGTAATCTCTGCTTCTGCCAGAGCCTCCTCGATACAGGCTGTAATGACCTCGACATGGTGGCGACTGGCTACTTCTGGCACTACGCCCCCGAAACGTTTGTGGCTCTCAATTTGACTAGCAATGACATTGGACAAGAGCTCATCATCATTTTTCAAGACGGCGACACTGGTCTCATCACAGGATGTTTCAAATGCTAAAATATATCTATCCTTCATCTATTTCTCTCTTCATGATAATAGCGTCCTCGACTGGGTCATGGTAGTAGGCCTTTCGCTCAGCGATGACTGCCATTTTTTCTTTCTTGTAAAATGCTTGCGCTCGATGATTTGACCTTCTGACTTCTAGGAAAATCTCCTTACCCGTCGGTAATTGAGCAAACAAGGCGGATGCAATTCCCTGACCCTGATAGGTTTGTTTGACAGCGATTTGCAAGACTTCTGCCTCAAAGAGATTCTCCTGAACAGCTAGAAAGCCAATCACTTCTGTCCCATCATAAGCCAGAGCATACCAAGTCTGATCTTGGGACAGGTCTGCTTGGATTTGTTCCAGCGTCCAAGGACTGACTGAGTAAACATCTACCATAACAGCGTAGATGGCTTGAGCCAGGTCAAGCTGTTGTTGGATTCGTTTGATTTCTATCATAGACGTTTAATATAAGACTCACCAGACTCGGTGTGGTTCTTGAGCCAGTTTTCCTCAGCCTCAACACGTTTGAGGTAGTTCGGCACAAAATCATGCAAGGAGTCTGCTTCCTTGTCCCAAGCCCAAAGAGCAAGATTAGCTGCATTAGGCAAGGTTTCTTTATAATTAGTCCTTGGCAAGTGTTCTTGAATCTGCTCCACAAAGGGGCCGACTTCTCCGACAAAGGTTACCTGACTAGCACCCTTGACTTTTTCTAACACCTCTTCAAAAGATAGGTGAGCTTCTGGCATGACAGGTTTAGCATTTTCATAAAATCCTGCATAAGCATTGTTGCGACGAGCATCCATCAAGGGAATAAACAAACCTTCTTGTTGATAGGGCACCAGAGCCAAGAGGCTAGACATACCAACTAACTCAATGTTCAGAGTATGGGCCAAAGTCTTAGCAGTTGCTACCGCAATTCGCAAACCTGTGTAGCTACCTGGCCCTTCTGCCACCACGATTCGATCCAAGTCCTTGGGTGTCCAATCCAAACTTGCCATCAAAAAATCGATGGCAGGCATGAGAGTAATACTGTGATTCTTCTTAATATTAATAGTCATCTCGGCAAGAACCTGCTTGTCCTCTAAAATAGCGAGAGAAAGAGCCTTGCTGGACGTATCAAAAGCTAATACTTTCATAACACATTCCTATCTTTTTGTCTGCTTACTATTATACTACAAAAGCTGGCGCATGGGAATTTTCTTTGCCCCCAAACAAAAATGCCCCAGCATAAGCAGGGCATCTAAGCATTTAATCCAAAATAAAATACCAACCAAACGACATAGGTCACGAGGAGGAGAAAGATCGAGTAGAAAGTCACAAAAGTAATCTTCCACAAGAGCTTGCTTTGTCGTTGTTCTAGTTTTGCAAACAGAGCATTCCCCCATAGACACAGGCTACAAAGACTATAAACACCAAGAGGCGAACCCCTATCGCAAATTCAAACAAACTAAACATTCTTAATCCTACTTTTGGTATTCCTATTTTTATATAAACTGTTGACTATGTTGGTCTATCAATGTTAAAATGTAATTCAACACTGGTAGGAAAATCAGGTTGAGTCGTTGACTCTTCGGGTTGCGGTGCTATCCCTGAAACTTTGGTTTCTAAAGAACTGGAATTGCGATTGATTAGTTCGCCCCCAGTGTTAGATGGCTCTTGACTTCGGTCAGGAGCTTTTTGATACTTTTAAAGTTGATTCCCTCAGTAAGTTATAGTAAAATATAAATATTGAGAGGATAACGTAGGGCGACTGGTAACAGAGCGTTCAAAGGTACCAACTTCTGGTACGAGTGTGGGACTGCCCTCAGCTTTGAGCTGTAAAGACCCCTGACTACCATTGGTCCTCTCTTTTTGCTTACTCTTAAATTAAGTGCTTGTCTTTGCCTTTTAGTAAGCACTCCACTCCATCTTGCTATTTCTACATCGTTATACTTATAGATTGACTTCTTAGCCTCATAGATGATAAAATAGGGTAAAGGTTGAGATTTGGTCTGACTTGGTGACAAGTCTTTCAAAGGTTGTGATGCATTCGCTTCAGGTAATGGTGCTGCCCCTTGAGCTTGCTCAGAAAGATCCCTTAATTTTGTCTCAGCCTTTTTATTTGCTCTTGAGATGTCTCAAAAGCTTTTTCTTTTTTCAAAGATACCATTCTGTCCCAACCATCTACTCCAACGATTAATGAAACTAGAACTATATTCTTCCTTAAATCTACTATCTCTTTAGATTCCCCCTTTAATTATAACACCTAAGCGCTCTCCGACCAAATCCTACCTGTCTTTTTGCTCCTTTTTCCCCTCCCGACTTTCTTCATTTCGGCCTTTTACTAATCTTTCATTTTGTGGTATAATTGAAATAATTGTAACGAATCAAGGTCAATCTAGACACAAAATGGAATGAAATCAAGCAAATCTATGCTAAAAGTTTGGAATAAGCTGACCTGTAAATAGAAAGGAACTATATGATTTACAAAGTTTTTTATCAAGAAACAAAAGAACGTAGCCCACGTCGTGAAACAACACGCGCACTTTACCTAGACATCGATGCCAGCTCAGAACTTGAGGGACGCATCGCTGCTCGCCAACTTGTCGAAGAAAATCGCCCAGAGTACAATATCGAGTATATCGAACTCTTGTCTGACAAATTGCTAGATTACGAAAAAGAAACTGGCGCCTTCGAAATCACGGAGTTCTAATATGGCCTATACTCTTAAACCTGAAGAAGTCGGCGTTTTTGCCATCGGTGGTCTGGGAGAAATCGGGAAAAATACATACGGGATTGAATACCAAGATGAGATTATCATCGTCGATGCTGGGATTAAATTCCCAGAAGATGACTTGCTGGGTATCGACTACGTCATTCCTGATTACTCTTATATCGTAGACAATATCGACCGCGTCAAGGCTGTTTTGATTACACACGGACACGAGGACCACATCGGTGGGATTCCATTCCTACTCAAGCAAGCAAATGTCCCAATCTATGCTGGGCCACTTGCCTTGGCTTTGATCCGTGGAAAACTCGAAGAACACGGCCTCCTGCGCAACGCCAAACTTTACGAAATCAACCACAACACTGAGTTGACCTTTAAAAATCTCAAGGCAACTTTCTTTAGAACTACTCACTCTATTCCAGAGCCTTTGGGGATTGTCATTCATACTCCTCAAGGGAAAATTGTCTGTACGGGTGACTTCAAGTTTGACTTAACACCAGTTGGTGAACCAGCAGATTTGCACCGTATGGCTGCGCTTGGTGAAGAAGGTGTACTCTGTCTCCTGTCTGACTCGACAAATGCAGAAATTCCAACCTTTACCAACTCTGAAAAAGTCGTTGGCCAGTCCATCATGAAGATTATCCAAGGCATTGAAGGACGTATCATCTTTGCATCCTTTGCCTCAAATATCTTCCGTCTCCAGCAAGCAACTGAAGCTGCTGTAAAGACTGGACGCAAGATTGCGGTCTTTGGTCGCTCTATGGAAAAGGCCATTGTCAACGGAATTGACCTTGGTTACATCAAAGCTCCTAAGGGAACCTTTATCGAGCCAAATGAAATCAAAGACTACCCTGCAGGCGAGGTTCTGATCCTCTGTACAGGTAGTCAGGGCGAGCCGATGGCAGCCCTCTCTCGTATCGCCAACGGAACCCACCGTCAGGTGCAACTCCAACCCGGAGATACTGTCATCTTCTCTTCTAGCCCAATCCCTGGAAACACTACTAGCGTCAACAAGTTGATTAACATCATTTCTGAAGCTGGTGTCGAAGTTATCCACGGTAAGGTTAACAATATCCATACATCTGGACACGGTGGCCAGCAAGAGCAAAAACTCATGCTCCGCTTGATTAAGCCAAAATACTTCATGCCTGTCCACGGTGAATACCGCATGCAAAAAGTCCACGCTGGGCTAGCGGTGGATACTGGTGTTGAAAAGAACAATATCTTTATCATGAGCAATGGTGATGTGCTTGCCCTTACTGCAGATTCTGCTCGTATCGCAGGTCATTTCAACGCCCAAGACATCTATGTCGATGGAAATCGTATCGGTGAAATCGGCGCTGCTGTCCTCAAAGACCGTCGTGATTTATCTGAAGACGGTGTCGTTCTAGCAGTCGCAACTGTTGACTTCAAATCGCAGATGATTCTGTCTGGCCCAGACATCCTTAGCCGAGGCTTTGTCTACATGAGAGAATCTGGCGACTTGATTCGCCAAAGCCAACGCATCCTCTTCAATGCAATTCGTATCGCACTGAAAAATAAGGATGCTAGCGTTCAATCTGTCAATGGTGCCATTGTCAACGCTATTCGCCCCTTCCTCTATGAAAATACAGAACGTGAACCAATCATTATCCCTATGATCCTCACACCAGATGAAGAATAAGTCAACAAAACAGCCCCGATTTTTTGGAGCTGTTTTTCTCTATGCTTTCTTTTGAGATTAAAACTCAATAAAAATCGAAATCAGACTAGAAGGCTAGTCGAAAGCATAACTTGAGTTAGCTCCCATAGTTCGGGGAACTATGGGAGGCTGTAGATGAATCAAAGCCAAGTTTTGAACTCATTCGTAAGAAGCCGACGACGTATTATTTTGATTTTTGAAGAGTTTTAGAAATACTACGATTTTTACCTTCAAGATACACCATCAAAATAGAAATATCTGCTGGGTTTACTCCCGAAATACGGCTGGCTTGACCGATGGTTTCTGGATTGATGAGTTTGAACTTCTGACGAGCTTCTGTCGCGATAGAATCAATATCATCCCAATCAATATTGGTTGGAATGCGTTTTTCTTCCATACGTTTCATCTTGGCAACCTGATCCATGGCTTTGGAAATATAGCCTTCGTACTTGATTTCTGTTTCAATCAATTCGATAATCTTGTCATCCAAGTTCTCTGCAGCTGGTCCGATGAAGGCCACCACATCTTGGTAAGACACTTCTGGACGGCGAAGGAATTCCTTGGCTGTCACTGCATCGGTCAACGGCTTGAAGCCCATCTCCTCAACCTTGGCATTAGTTTCCTTTACTGGCTTGAGTTTGATGCTGTCTAGGCGCTTCATCTCATTGTCAAATTGATTTTTCTTGATTTCAAAGCGAGCCCAACGTTCATCATCCACAAGGCCAATCTCGCGTCCCATCTCTGTCAAACGCATATCGGCATTGTCATGACGGAGAATGAGGCGGTATTCAGCACGACTGGTCAAGAGACGGTAGGGTTCAATAGTTCCCTTAGTCACCAAGTCGTCAATCATCACCCCGATGTAACCGTCACTGCGCTTCAAAATCAACTCAGGTTTGCCTTGGATTTTCAGAGCTGCATTGATACCCGCGATAATCCCTTGACCAGCAGCTTCTTCGTAACCTGACGTTCCATTTGTCTGACCAGCAGTGAAGAGGCCTGAGATTTTTTTGGTTTCAAGCGTTGCACGCAATTGATGAGGCAAGACCATGTCATACTCAATGGCATAACCAGTTCGCATCATCTCAGCATTTTCCAAACCTTTGATGGAATGAACCAAGTCACGTTGGACATCCTCAGGCAGACTGGTTGAAAGTCCTTGGACATAAACTTCCTCTGTATTGCGCCCTTCTGGCTCAAGGAAGAGTTGGTGACGTTCCTTGTCCGCAAAGCGCACAATCTTGTCTTCAATCGACGGACAGTAACGAGGCCCAACCCCTTTGACTACACCTGTAAACATAGGCGCACGGTGGAGGTTGTTTTGGATAATCTCATGACTGGTACCGTTGGTATAGGTCAACCAACATGGCACTTGGTCCTTGACATAGTCTTCATCACGTGAAGTATATGAGAAGTGATTAGGCGCTTCGTCCCCTGGCTGAATCTCTGTCACGTCGTAATTGATAGAAGAAGCCTTGACACGTGGAGGTGTACCCGTCTTGAAACGACCAATTTCAAGTCCCAATTCCTTGAGATTGTCAGCTAGGTTAATCGAAGCTAGACTGTGGTTAGGACCTGACGAGTACTTGAGGTCTCCGATGATGATTTCCCCACGGAGTGCGGTTCCTGTGGTCACGATAACAGCCTTAGCAGCATACTCTTGATGGGTAGCTGTACGCACACCGACAACCTTGCCATCTTCCACCAAAATCTCATCAATCATGGTTTGACGAAGGGTCAAATTCTCTTGATTTTCAACTGTCTTGCGCATTTCCTTAGAGTAAAGCTCCTTGTCAGCCTGCGCACGAAGGGCACGGACAGCTGGCCCCTTACCTGTATTGAGCATCTTCATCTGGATGTAAGTTTTGTCAATGGTCTTAGCCATCTCACCACCGAGGGCATCGACTTCACGCACGACAATCCCCTTGGCAGAACCACCGATAGAGGGATTACATGGCATGAAAGCCAGCATTTCAATGTTGATGGTCGCAAGCAAGACCTTGCAGCCCATACGGCTAGCAGCTAAGGAAGCCTCGACCCCAGCGTGTCCCGCACCGATTACAATAATATCGTATTCTTCAGTAAAATTATATGTCATTTCTTAACCTTTCAAAAATTTCTCGCAAATAAGGAACTAACTTCTCCTCCTCTAGAGCTTGATCCATAGTAACCCATTTAAAGTGTGTATGCTCTTCAGGATCTAATCTGATAATCGGCTTCTCCCCAACCCACTCTGCTTTATAAACTAAGCGAGTAAAGACAGTATCCTTAGAGGCATCAAGTTGACTATCTTCGTGAAGAAGTTTGAGCGAACTGCTATCTAGCCTAACTCCCGCTTCTTCAACACATTCTCTAAGAGCTCCGTCTCGCGGAAGTTCACCCTTTTCAACCCCGCCACCAGGAATATCCCAGTAAGTTGGATAAACGTTGGGTTGTCCTCTTTTAATTTCCGAACGCTGAATGAGCAAATAATCATCACCACTATGAACAAGTACATGGGCAATAAGCTTAACCATCATTTTCTCTCCTATTCCTCAAGATGGATGTGTCTTAGTTGGCCGTCCCAATCTGGCAGGGCTGTTTTTAAAAAGGCTGGAACTAGATTGATACCCTCAAGCTTGTCTATGTCAATCCATTCACAGGGCTGCCTTTTCTCATCTTCCTGCATGGTCAATGGGGCATCCTCAAGCAAGTCCACCAGATAATGAAACTCGATGTTGTGCCAATAGACACCATCTTCTTCAAAACGATTTTCAATAACAAAAGCTAGTTGCCCAGCTTGAGCTTCGACACCCAGTTCTTCCCTCACTTCACGGACTACCGCTTCTTCCGTGCTTTCATTGACTTGAATCGCACCGCCGATAGTGTAATGCTTGCCATTATCTTTGGTAACTAGGAGCTTGCCATTTTGGAGAATCAAGGCTGTCGCCCGAACGCCAAAAACAGTATTCCCTACTTTTGTCCGAAAGTCTTGCTGAGTCATTCTTATCCTTTCCCTTAAACGACACAAAAACAGTCAAAACTCCAAAGAAGTGCAGGACAAAAAAGCCTGCAACATCCATGAGCTTTGACCATCATTTCTATTGCTTTTATTATTGTAGCAAATTGAGAAAATTTGTCAATCTAAATGTACTGACAAACTTGTCCATCGCGGTAAGCATTGTCAATCAAACCGCCACCTAGACACTCTTCGCCCTCGTAAAAGACAACTGCCTGTCCTGGTGTAATCGCGCGTTGCGGTTCTGCAAAGATGACCTCTGCCTTATCTCCTTTGACATGGATGGTCACCTTCGAATCAGGCTGACGGTAGCGGAATTTTGCTGTGCATTCTAGCGTAAATTCCTCTGGCATCTCACGAGTAAAGTGAACTTGACTAGCTTCTAGGCTAGTTGACATGAGCGAGTCATGGTAGAAACCTTGACCGACATAGAGGATATTCTTGCTTAGGTCTTTTCCGACAACGAACCAAGGGGCATTGTCACCACCGTGTTGCCCACCGATACCAAGTCCACCACGCTGACCAATCGTATAGTACATAAGCCCAGCATGCTCGCCCATATCGCGACCATCCACAGTCATCATGCGACCAGGCTGAGCTGGCAGGTAGTTGCTGAGGAAATTTTTAAAGTTCTTTTCTCCGATAAAGCAAATCCCTGTCGAGTCTTTCTTCTTAGCAGTCGCAAGGCCTGCTTCTTCTGCTAGTTTTCGCACTTCAGGCTTTTCCAAATGTCCTAGTGGGAACATGGTTTTTTGAAGTTGTTCTTGCGAAAGTTGGCTGAGGAAATAGGTCTGATCCTTGCCATTGTCCACGCCACGAAGCATATGAACAGTACCATCTTCATCACGCGCCACTCGGGCATAGTGCCCAGTCGCTACATAGTCTGCCCCCAAGGTCATAGCATAGTCCAAAAAGGCCTTGAATTTGATTTCCTTATTGCACATAACATCTGGATTTGGCGTGCGTCCTGCACGGTATTCCGCTAGGAAATACTCGAAAACGCGGTCCCAGTACTCTTTTTCAAAATTGACAGAGTAGTAAGGAATGCCAATCTGGTCCGCCACCGCAGCCACATCCTTGTAATCTTCGGTCGCCGTACAGACGCCGTTTTCATCTGTGTCATCCCAGTTCTTCATGAAGATACCGATCACATCGTAGCCCTGCTCCTTGAGAAGAAGAGCCGTCACCGACGAATCGACACCACCACTCATCCCCACAACAACACGTGTTTTAGAGTTATCACTCATGGTAGGTCTCCCATCTATTCGTTTATTCACGATTGAAGGTCGTGTGTGCTTTAACGATTGAAGGTCGCTTGAGCAGTATTCATTATAACATGCTTGGTTAGAGAAGACAAGAAAGAGGCTGATAATCTACAAGCCTCTTTTATAAAATAATCAATCCTTCAACAAAATCCATTGTTGAAATGCTGTTCTAAACCATTGATCGCTCAGATTTCCCAGAATAGAGCTGTCCTAACTATCGAATAGATTAAATCCATACATATCCACGCAATTCTACGTTTAGAATTGCCATAAAATAAATGTTTTAGGGATATTCTAAATCTTTGACTGCTTAAAATTTTACGTTCTGAAGGATTTTAAAGCTAGAATAGCATAAAAATCATGAAAACTGAACTATTCGAAGCTTCAGAGTCATACGATTTCCATAGGAAGTATCTTTTTAGTACGTGTGGTTAGGAGGTGATTTTAGGGAATCTCCCAAAAACAACCGATTTCCTATTTTTATCAATCAAAAAATGTTGATAAATGAGTGTTTTAAAATTAAATTTTAAAGGTATCCTTAAATTTAAAGATTTTTGATAAGATTTCTGTATTTTTTACAATTCAATGATACGATGACATTGTTGGGCTACATAAGCATCGTGGGTCACAATAATGACTGTTTTCCCCTCGCGATTCATCTCTAAGAGAAACTTCAAGACCAAATCTCTATTTTCAGGGTCCAGAGAACCTGTTGGTTCATCGGCTAAAATCAGCTGGCTGGGTTTTAAGATGGCTCTAGCAACTGCAATTCGTTGTTGTTCGCCACCAGACAACTCGGAGACCTTTTGATGCAACGTAGCTGACAAACCTACTCTCTCTAAAATCTCTTCCACCTTTTTGAGCTTGTCTTTCTTGGACAATTTCACATATTTCAGCGCCAGCATAAGATTGTACTCGACCGTTTCATCATCAATCAGGGCAAAATTTTGAAACAGATAAGAGATATGTTCACGGATTATTGTTTGCGACTTGGCAGAATTGACCGCTAGATTTGTCTGACCAAAAATCTCATACCGTCCGCTATAATCACCATCTATCAAACCTAATAAATTTAACAAGGTCGACTTACCACTACCACTTTTTCCAACGATGGCAACCAAATCTCCCTGATCAATCCTGAGAGATAAGTGATCCAAAATCACTTTTCCTCCAATGGTTTTGGTAATATTTTCCAACTCAATCATAAGATGCCCCCTTTCAATAACTCTACTAGACTTCTTTTCTCCATCCTAGAAGCCAAGACTAACACAAATAGTATATCCAGACATGTAAAGCCTGCAAACAGCAGGAGTGGCAAGAGCGCATGGGCAAAGAAAATCAATACTAGAAGAGGGAGACTATAGCCCAACAAAAGTAGAACGAGGAGAGGACGGTAGCGATCGACCAGTTTCCACCCCATAAACTTCTTGGTAATGATATCCCTGCGCTTCAACAAGAAAGTTGTTACTAGTAAGAAGTAGGAAATCATCATGCTAAGGAGACCAAACAAAGCAAAGAGTATATTAAGATTTCGAACTGCATCTCGATAAGAATCTACTTTCTCTTGTTGAATGGCTTGAATCGATGAAAATTTTAAATAATTCCCATCTGATAATTTCTCAACTAACTCCGTAATCACTTTTTGATTTTGTTCTGTATTTTCAACTTTCATCGGGTTATTTAAACCTGTCGTTGACAAACGAGTCTTTTCTTCCCACATCATGTCTTGATCATTTACTAGACTAATGATTGGATTGTGGAGATTTTCCTTTCGCTCATTGTTATAAGGGAAGAAAGACCAATCTCTTTCATAGTAGGCAATTTCTACATCCATATCTTCTATTGTTTGCTTTTGCTGATCTTCATACCTCATAGAAAGATAGGCGATGGATTTTCCCAAGAACTGATTCTTGCCTTCTTGTCCTTTATCACTGGCTGGCAACAAGATCACCTTTTTAGTGCCGATATCAGGTAGCTTAAAGCCCTGACTTTCTAAAAATTGACGGTTTGCATAGTAAACATCTACCTTATCAGGCAGTTGGTACTGCTGTACTTGTTCAGCTTTGATGACTGGTTTGATAGGAAGACTCGCACTTCGCACATAATTTACTTGTATTTTTGCTAGCAAATCTTGATAAAATTGGTAGAAATAATCTGTAGATTTCCCTGAACCTGCTAGCTCTTCCTGCCACAGGTTATCATTAAGTTTGAAGGTTTCTAAGGTCAGGTAATTCCCTTGGCTTACCCACTGTTGCTGATAAGCAAGTTCTTTGTTTTCTTGTTCTAGACTTCTGCCTACCCCAATCAGTAAAACCGTCAATAAAATAGTTGTCCCTATTTTCATCACATAATTGAAGATGAGACCAAGTTTGATAGATGAAAAACCTTTCAACATGGAGCTGACTGTCATTTTCTGAATCATTAGGTAGGTCAGCCAACTGATGAACAAATACAACTGTAAAAGCAGAAATTGGGATAAGAGTAAACTTGGGAACAAAAGTTTTGGTCTGTAGTCCAGCACTAAAAATAGTCCCAAGTCAATGATAAGACTTCCACCCAAGAGAAGATAAAAATTAGTTTTTACAAAACCAGCTAAAATCGCCCCGCTTTGAAAACCAAGTAACTTTTGAACCCCCACTCGTTTCATCTCCATCATCGGCTGATAAACTGTTACTAACACAAGAAGTAAAATAGCCAAGACAAAAACAATGGCAGATAAAAGCAAATCTCGATTTATGACTTCCACTGCACTTTTATAGGTAGGCTCTAGCAAGGTAGCCTGGTCTATCTTGAAAAAATCGCTCCATTTCTGTACAATCCTATCCTTATCCATCTCTTGTGTAGAAGTTATCGTATAGCGACCATTTAAACTACGAGATGTATCCTTGATATAGGTTTGAAAAGTTATAAGCTGAATAGGCTTGGCTTTTAGAAAGGTCGGTATCGTACCAAGTTTATTAGAAATTTCTTTATTACTGTAGACTCCTTCACCATCTGTGGTAAAATCAAGAGAAGAAATCCCAAACTCTTGGTAGGGGAAGGTATCTTTATCAAAAACACCAGACTTGATTACCTCATCACCACTGTCTGTTTTGATGATGGAGACTTTGTACTCCTTTGATACATCCTCAAAAAATCGAAGAACAGACGCTGAAGGTTCGTTAATATCTTTCAAATACAAATCCAAAGAATCTACAGTCTTTCCCATTTCCCGAATCCGAACCGCTTCACGTGTGTAGTTTACATTAAAAACAAAAAAAGTGGTACACAGCAACAGCAGAAACATACAAAGATGACTGATTTTTTTCATAAAAGTACCTCCACTAAAGTTTTCCCTCTCCTAATAGGAGAGGGAAAATTTCACTTAAAATCCATAGAAATATTCTAATCCTGTTGGCGGAATTTTATTAAGGGAAGCTTGAGCCCAAACCTCGGGATCTTCACGATCCTTAGAGATTCTACCTCCATGCTTGACAGTTGCTGTATGAGATCGAGTAGAATGTAAATAATCAGAATATCCAAAAGTTCCTGTCCAACCTACTCCATAGTTCCATTGACCACCATCAACCCATTCTGCTAAAGCATTTGTAGTAGCAAGTATACCACATACCATTAAAGATGCAACACCAATTCTAACTAATTTTCTCATGATTTATTTCTCCTATTATCGAGAGCTGTTCCGTAGAAACAGCTATAGTAATTTATCAACAAGTATCGTAGTCCATTGGACTCACCTTCCTTTCATTTTTACAACTAGCGCATTATATCGGCCAGTTCCATGGGAAAACCGTAGCAATGCTGAATAAGAAAGCAAGAATAACTAAAAAACGAAAAACTTTTTTATTCATACTCTTTCCCTCCTATCTGTATTTCGTATCTATAGTATACCTCTTCTTTACTCTATTTTAAAATTAGTTAACTTTTTTCACACACTATTTTAGTTTTCTTTTTTACTATTTCTGTTACTATGATACAATATTTTTAACTAGATTTTATTATTTGTTAACTTTTTTCACTAAAAGGAGAAAATCATGCGTTATGATTTTGGAAAGGTCTATAAAGAAATACGTGAGTCAAAAGGATTAACCCAAGAAGAGGTCTGTGGAAATGTCATCTCAAGAACCAGCCTATCAAAGATTGAAAGCGGCAAGGCAACTCCCAAATATGAAAATATGGAATTTCTTCTCCGTCAAATCAATATGAGTTTTGAAGAGTTTGACTACATCTGCCATCTCTATCAACCGAGCCAACGAACAGAAATCATACAAACTTATCTTAATATGAGTTCTATCATTGGCAACAGTAGTCTAGTTGATTTTTTTGAAACATGCCAAAACTATCTCAAGACCCATCATGACCTCCCTATAGAAGAAATCAGGGATATGCTGGAAGTTGTCATTCATATCCGTCAACATGGTACAGAGCAACTATCAGACCAAGTGAAACAGACTATCAAAAAACTTTGGGAAAAAATTGAAAAACAAGATACATGGTATGAAAGTGACCTAAAAATCCTCAATACCATCCTTTTCAGCTTTCCCATTGATCACCTCCATCTCATTACTGGAAAAATCCTGCAACGCTTAGAAGTCTATAAAAACTACCAACATTTATATGACTTACGAATGGCAATCCTACTCAATCTGTCCACCATTTACTTATATCATCAAGACAAAAACATGTGTCAACAAATCTGCTACACTTTACTGGAGGATGCCAAGAACAAGAAAAGCTACGATAGGCTTGCTATCTGCTATGTCCGTATTGGGATTTGTACAGACGATTCTAAACTTATCCAAAAAGGGTTCTCCCTTCTGGAGCTAACCGAAGAAACTTCTATGCTGTCTCATCTCAAAAAAGAAGTAGAGACCCATTATCAACCGAAGGAAAGAGAAAAAAGCTTAGCTTCTAAATAAAACCACACTGTCATTCCAATCTTGAATACAATCAAGTTGAAAGAAACACTGTGTGGTTTTTGAATGTTTGAACGTTCGGAGATTTGTTTTTTAGGCAATTGTCTATCAGAATGTTCGATTATCTGTCAATAATCCTAGAAAATCTTGTCGTTTCAAGTCGGAGAAATGTTTGGTAGAAAGACTTCCTTTTTGAAGTCCATCATCTCTAACCTGTAAATAATAGCTATGTTGGCTTGTTTTAATTGTCAAAAAATCGCCAAATACAAAAGCTCTTTTCCAGTTGCGAATCTCAAATTCTTTCATCTCTGATTTTGGAATGCGGATAAGTCCTTGCCGCAAATCGCGATGATGCTCATTTGTGAAAGTCATCCCATTTCCAAGATTTCTTATTAGCAATTCATCTGATGTTACCATCACTAGTGCTATTTTAGTTAAGAGAATTTCAACTGTTGGTGGTAAAATCGCTAGATTAAACCAAGGGTGTAAGTAGCGATAAGCTAAGAAATAGTTAGGTTCCTCACCCAATCCTAGTTGTTTATATAAGGTCTTGACTTCACTATCTAACCTCGCTTCAAAAGACACATCTGAATGCTCCTCTTCCTTCTTCTGATTAAAATAACGCATCCAGACTAGGAAAGCTATAAAGACTAGGACAAATATTCCTGATAAGATATATTTTAAATTGTAGTTCATCGCTTAACCTCCTGATTCACTACTCCACCTAAAGCAGAAGAGTCATATTTATTTTTAAAATAGTGCCATCACAACTTTAAATAAGACTGGTAAGATTGTCAAACTAGAATTCTTTCTTTTCTAGCTACATCATAATTCTCGACTAAATACAAAGTTAAGGTCACTGAATTTGTCAACGCTTGCACACCTCCCGTTTCACCTATATTATAAATCAACATATATAACCTGTCAAGCAATTAAAGCAAATATTAAATGTTTTCAAAAAGAAGAATTATAGTTATATTTTACACATAAAAAAGATAGCTTTTGCTATCCTTATACATTATCTGACTGCTTATCCATTAGATATTGTTCCACCTTGAGCGCCTTGACTTCATTATTTTCAATTAGATAAAGCACCTTAGCTTTCATATAATAGTCCTTAGCAACAGAGATAGCAAGATTTTCTGTTACATTTCCCAACAAACAATATAAATCTGCTAGCCTAAAGCTACTATGATACTTGTTACAAAATTCAATCATCTCCAATAATAGCGCTCTGGACTTATCCATCTCCTCCTGTTTCCAAAGGTGGTAACAATAATTGTATTTTATTTTGATATACAACTCAATTTGTTCACGCACACTGGTATCGATTTTTGAAAGGGCTACGGAAACCTGATCATATAGTTGCTCAAATTTCTCCTTATCCTCATCATAGCCTAAGAAAATCAGCAGGGTATTCAAAATATACAAATAATCCACTTTATCAATACTAATCCTACTGAGGATGTCCTCTATTTTTGAAATAGCTAGTTTTAATTGATGTTCACATTGATAGGTTAGAATAGCATCTATCCAGTCCAGATAAATCTTTTCATCAAAAGATAAAGAAGTCTGCTGCTTTCTTTCTCCCTCAAAAGCATATTTCAAAGAGGCGTAATCTTGATTTTCCAATAATGTTTTAGACAATCTCTTGAAAGCAGACAAGCCTAGAAACTCTTTCGAAATTTCTCCTGAAAAGAAATAGTCCATATTTAAGCCCATTTTTTCAGATAATTTATATAACAAATCTGCTCCTGGCATATATTTGCCTTGTTCCATGCGACTTATCTGAGTTTGTTGGCAAATTCCTTCTGCCAATTCTTTTTGCGACCAACCCAGCTCTTTTCGCTTATTTTTTAATCTTGTTGCTAATAATGCATGCATGCTATCCACCACTATTTATATTCTATAAAAACATTATACTACTTTTTTGATAAGATTATATCAAATTGGCTACAAAGAGTGAACAGATTTCCCTACATGTAAGCAAAAAGAGGCTGGGAAAAACTAGCTTCCAAATAAAATCACATAGTGATTTCAGTCTTGAGTACAATCAAGCTGAAAGAAATACTGTGTGGTTTTTGAATTGTTGAACGTCCTAAGATTCGTTTTTTGGTTAATTGTCTATCAGAATGTCCTTTTATCTGTCAATAATCCGAGAAAATCTTGTCGTTTCAAGTCTGAGAAATGTTTGGTAGAAAGACTTCCTTTTTGAAGTCCATCATCTCTAACCTGTAAATAATAGCTATGTTGGCTTGTTTTAATTGTCAAAAAATCGCCAAATA
>CABTAV010000019.1:0-17593 GCA_902482895.1 uncultured Streptococcus sp.
GTGGCCAAGGCTGCTGGTGTTTCACCTTCAACCGTAACCCGTGTTATTCAAAATAAATCAACCATTAGCGACGAAACAAAAAAACGCGTTCGCAAGGCTATGAAGGAGCTTAATTACCACCCCAACCTCAACGCTCGTAGTTTGGTAAGCAGTTATACCCAAGTTATCGGCTTGGTCCTTCCTGACGACTCAGACGCCTTCTATCAAAATCCTTTCTTCCCATCTGTCCTCCGTGGTATCGCCCAAGTCGCATCTGAAAACCACTATGCAATTCAGATTGCAACAGGTAAAGATGCCAAAGAGCGTCTTAAAGCTATTTCTCAGATGGTCTATGGTAAGCGTGTAGATGGTTTGATTTTCCTCTATGCCCAAGAAGAGGACCCTTTGGTTAAGTTAGTAGCAGACGAGCAATTTCCTTTCCTTATCTTAGGTAAATCTCTATCTCCCTTCATTCCACTTGTCGATAATGACAATGTCCAAGCTGGTTTTGATGCGACAGAGTATTTCATCAAAAAAGGATGCAAGCGAATTGCCTTTATCGGAGGTACTAAGCGACTCTTCGTAACACAAGACCGTCTGACAGGTTACGAGCTAGCTCTAAAACAACACCAACTTCCTCTCGATACTAATCTGACTTACTTTGCTACTGAATTTCTTGAAGATAATGGTTATCGCTTTAGTAGACTTCTCTTCAAACACGATCCAAATATTGACGCTATTATTACCATTGATAGTCTCCTTGCTGCAGGGGTCTGTGATTACATCGCAAAACACCAACTGGATGTCCCTGTTCTCAGCTTCGACTCAGTCAATCCCAAGCTCAACTTGGCAGCCTATGTCGATATTAATAGCCTAGAACTTGGTCGAACATCATTTGAAACGATTCTTCAGATTATCAACGATGCTAAGAGCAATAAACAAATTTGTTACCGTCAGTTAATTGCCCACAAAATTATCGAAAAATAAAAACCAGCTCGCGCTGGTTTTTTAGTTACTAATTTTCTGTTTCAACGAATCGTCCCAGAATATGAACATTCTCAGATACAGAGACAAAGGCCCCTGGATCCACCTGTTTCATAATCTGTTTAAATTCATTAAACTCTGCACGTGTAATGACAGTGATTAAAACTGCCTTTCTTTCGTGATTATAGGTTCCTTCTGCATCGTGGATCATGGTTGCTCCGCGGTGCAATTTTTTATGGATTTTTTCAATTACCTTGTCTGGATGATTGGTCACAATCATGGCCTGCATCCGTTTTTGCTTGGTAAAGACCGCATCTGTCACACGGCTAGAGACAAAGATGGTAATCATAGAGTAGAGAGCGTATTTCCAACCAAAGGTCAAACCAGCTATCAACATGATGGTCCCATTTACCAAGAAAGAAATACTACCGACATTCTTACCCGTTTTCTTGCGAATGGTCAGACTGACAATATCCGTCCCACCACTGGAGATATTGTTGCGAAGAGCAAAACCAATCCCCAAGCCCATAACAACACCCCCAAAAAGGGCATTGATAATGGGATCCTCCGTCAAGGTCGCCACAGGGACAAACTGAATAAAGAGGGAACTCATGGACACCGTGATAAAGGTAAAGACGGTGAACTTATGGCCAATCTGATACCAAGCTAAAACCATCAAAGGGAAATTAATAGCATAGAAAGCCAATGAAATCGGAATATGAAAACCAAACCAGTGATTACTCAAGGCAGAGATAATCTGTGCCAGACCTGTTGCACCACTCGAATACACATGCCCTGGTTGGAAAAAGAAATTGACCGCTACTGCTGATAAAAAACCATAGACCAGAGAGGCCGAAATCTTCTCGTCATACTTCTCACGAGAGATGCTTTGTAAGACACGTAAAATTTTTATCTGATGGGCAAAGCGACGCAGATAATAGCGCCACCGCTTAATTCGTTTTGCTTGTTTCATCTTCTTCTACTTGTAAGCTGAGTTCCTCTAGTTGTTTGAGAGCTACTGTTGAAGGAGCTTGTGTCATTGGGTCACTTGCCTTATTGTTCTTAGGGAAGGCAATAACTTCACGAATATTTTCTTCTCCTGCTAAGAGCATGACAAATCGGTCAAGCCCGATAGCCAAGCCACCGTGTGGTGGGAAACCATAGTCCATGGCTTCAAGAAGGAAGCCAAACTGGTCATTTGCTTCTTCGGCTGAGAAACCAAGAGCCTTGAACATGCGTTCTTGAAGGTCTTTTTGATTGATACGAAGGCTACCACCACCAAGCTCATAACCGTTCAAGACAATATCGTAAGCAATGGCACGAACCTTAGCCAAATCACCTTCTAGTTCGTGAGCTGTCTCTTCCTGTGGAAGGGTGAACGGATGGTGGGCGCTCATGTAGCGGCCTTCTTCTTCAGACCATTCAAACATTGGCCAGTCAACTACCCAAAGGAAGTTGAATTTATCGTTATCAATCAAGCCAAGCTCTTTGGCAATACGTCCACGAAGGGCACCAAGAGTTGCATTGGCCACTTCAAGCGTATCCGCCACAAAGAGAACGAGGTCCTTATCTTCAAGTGCAAGCGCTGTTGTCAATTCTGCTTGGATGCCTGTCAAGAACTTAGCAACTGGTCCGTTTAATTCTCCATCAACAACCTTGACCCAAGCAAGACCTTTGGCACCATACTGTTTGGCTACTTCTGTCATCTTGTCGATGTCTTTACGTGAATAATTGTCCGCAGCGCCTTTGACCACAATGGCTTTTACAGCAGGTGCTTCTGAAAAGACTTTAAAGTCTACACCTTTGACCACTTCTGTCAAGTCCTGAAGCAACATGTCAAAACGCGTATCAGGTTTATCAGAACCGTAAAGAGCCATCGCATCATCGTATTTCATACGAGGGAATGGAAGCGTCACTTCGATGCCTTTAGTTTCCTTCATGACACGCGCAATCAAGCCTTCTGTGATATCTTGGATTTCTTGCTCAGTAAGGAAAGATGTTTCCAAGTCGACCTGAGTGAACTCAGGCTGGCGGTCACCACGCAAGTCCTCGTCACGGAAACATTTAACGATTTGGTAGTAACGGTCAAAACCAGCATTCATCAATAACTGCTTAGTGATTTGCGGACTTTGAGGAAGCGCGTAAAAATGCCCTTTATTGACACGAGATGGCACCAAATAGTCACGCGCTCCTTCAGGAGTTGACTTAGAAAGGAATGGTGTCTCCACGTCGATAAATTCCAACTCATCCAAGTAGTTGCGGATAGAGTGGGTCACCTTAGCACGAAGTTTGAGATTTTCCAACATTTCTGGACGACGAAGGTCAAGGTAACGGTAACGTAGACGCGTATCGTCATTGGCCTCAATCCCATCCTTAATCTCAAATGGGGTTGTCTTAGCTGTATTCAGCACTGTCAGAGCTGTTACATTTAACTCAACTGCACCAGTTGGCAACTTATCATTGGCTTGCTCACGCGCAGCGACCTGTCCAGTCACCTCGATGACAAATTCGCTACGAAGGCTTTCAGCTGTTGCCATGACCTCTGCAGATACTTTTTCAGGGTTGATAACCAACTGCATGATTCCTTCACGGTCACGAAGATCGATAAAGATCAAACCACCAAGGTCACGACGACGGCCAACCCATCCTTTCAAGGTTATTTCTTGTCCGATGTGTTCCTCACGAACACGACCAGCATACATACTACGTTTCATTGTTTCTCTCCTCTTTTATTCTGTTACTATTTTACCATAAAAGCGCAGGCTCTTCATGAAAATCATCAGAAAAGTTTGCCTGACCTTAAAAATCAAGTGAAGACTCTAAAAATTAACACCCATACAAAAATCCGATGAAATTCACCGGACTCTTTTATTTTGAATTTTTGCCTGCTTTACGCTTTTCAGCGATTTCAGCTGCCTTTCTAGGCAAGACAATTTCCGTTGTGTAAGCTGTCCCAAAACGCCAGATACCGGCAATAGGGGCAAAGACCACTGCTAGATGGCTATAGAAGAAATCGCCCTTAAAGGCATAAGCTAGCGCCCCAATGATGAAAAATAGAACAACTGCTTGAATCACTGCTAATAAAATTACTCGTTTCATGTGACCTCCTGACTCTATTATAGCATGAGTATCATCAAAAAGCCGACTAAATTATTCAAAGCGTGAAGAGAAATGCTGTAGACCAGACCTTTTCTGCTAATATAAGCCAAGCCCAAGCTAAAACCAAGACTAAAATAGACAAAAAATTGTTGCACATCACCTGGGAAATGAATCAAGGCAAACAGAACACTGGATACCAGAAGAAAAATCAGAGTTTGTTTACTATTGTCCTGCTTAGGAAAGAGGTAGCGTGCTAACATCCCTCTAAAGATAAGTTCTTCCGTCAAAGGAGCAAAAATAACCATAGCAAAGAATGAGAAAAGTGGTTGAGACAAGGTCAAGTCTGTCGCTATTTGTTGATTTACTGAAGGATCAGCGGGCAGGAAGAATTGAACGACAAGAGATAAGAACCAAACCAAGGCAGGAAGCCAAATAAATCGATTGAAGCCACTCTTCTCAATATGGACAGGACCTTTCTGATACCATTTGTAAATGCCGTACACATAAACTCCAGCCAAGGCCACATAGAGCAAGGTCACAGCATAGGGTGAAGCACCTAAGGCAAGCGACGTAGTCGCGAGCACCTGAATGAAGCCATAGATGAATAAAAAGGATAGAATGGCTAGAAGAAACCAGCCGAGGTTTTTAAGTAATTTCATAAATATCTCCTATCTTGCTTTATAGCTATTTTTCAATACAAAGAGGTTCGCTATTCCTAACACAAGTACCCAGGCAAGTAACATACCAATATTAGAAAAAGATATTTCCCCACCTTTTTTATTTAAAAGATTTACAATTGGACCAATAAAAGAGTAATCCAACACTTTCTGAACCGTATCATTTTGAAGAGCAATCATGGGTAAAAAAGAGACGATAAACACAGGAAACATACTATAAACTTGCGCTTTAGACTGAGTATCTGACACTGCACCGATTAGAAGGTTGAGAAAAATAACACTAATAGCTGCTAAGACCAAATAGATAACATAGGCCAATAAGTAACCTGATACATCCACTTTAAAATAGATTGGTAGTAAAATCATTCCAAGCAACATAATCAACAGAGGGAGAATGAGCATACTGAAAGTATATTCTGTTGCTGTCACACCACTTAGGATGAGTGATTTAAGATTGCGCTTTTCCTTATCTTCTGCCATCATAATCGATACCATATAACCACTTCCCATGCTCAAGACCATCGTCAAACTCATAGAAAGGAAATACGTACTCAATTCTCCACTCTTGTTTAAGAACTCATTATATAGAACAGCCAGTCCAAAAGGCAACAATAGAGTCGCCAACAAAGTTGAATTGCTGATAAGAACTTGTAATCTTAACCATAGTAGGGCATTTAATTTTCTAAACATCTAACTTTTCTCCTGTCAATCTGATAAAGATTTCTTCTAAAGTTGGCTCACAAGAGTGAACCACCATCAAATCTGTCGTGTCTAAATGTGGTAATTCATCAAATGGAACTATCTGTTCTCGTCCGTCGTTATAAACCACACGTACTTTCTTATCCACATGGTACTTCTGGATGATATCTTGCGGACTTCCATACTCTATTAGGTTACCCTTATTCAAAAGAGATAAGCGATCACAAAGCAGAGTTGCTTCATTCATATCATGCGTGGTCAGAAAGATAGTTGTCCCCGCCTGCTTTAATTCTTGAAGTAGGGTATGAATCATCTTAGATGTTGTAGGGTCTAAGCCACTGGTTGGCTCATCTAGAAAGAGAATCTTAGGAGCATTCAGAAGGGCACGAGCCAAGAACATTCGTTGTTTCATTCCTGTAGATAGTTTTTCTGCGATAATATCTTTAGCATCTGCCAATCCAACCTGTTGGAGTACCTGATTTACTCTATCTGACTTGAGACCATATAACTTAGCATAGATGAGAAGATTTTTGTAAAGACTCATCTTTTCATAAAAACCGCTGCCATCACTAACAATACCAATTTGTTCCAAATCATTTGAGGTTAAATCTTGAGAATTCTTGCCTAACAAAATTGTGTTACCTTGATCTGCAGCCAACTGACCTGTCAAGACATTGATCATGGTTGTTTTACCTGAGCCAGAAGGGCCAAGAAAACCAAAGATTTCACCCTCCTTAATCTCAAAAGAAATCTGATGAAGAGCTTTTTTGCTCCCAAAACTTTTGCTTACATTTTCAACACGAATCATAGAAACTCCTTTATTTGAAATAGCGTTTTACCATAGGTAACTGCATCACATTGATATAAATGTGTATCGCTCCGACAAGCAAGAAGGCTAGTAGCTGAATCTCTCCTGTCAGTAAGGAAAAGAGAGCAATCAGAAAGTACAAAGCTGGCAAGACATAGTTATTTAATTGGAATAAAATCCGAAAACTCTGTTCCAAATTAGCCTTGCGCTCCCCTTCATCATAAGAATCGAAATGGTCCAAGATATCCTTTGGTGTAGAGAAAAATACTAAATCAAACTGACGAACAATCGCAATGGTCTTAAAAAGATATTTTTGAACACTGAAAATCAGCACTAATCCCAAAAAGGAAAGGGATAAGGTTATATGGCTTATATCGAGTACAATTACTTCACTTCCTGAAATGAAGAGAGCCAATAAAATCGCTACGCTTGCACTATTAAAAGCAATAGTTCCAAACTCGAGATTCCGATACATCTGCACATAATAGGTTTCATTCAGATCATCATCCATTTCCTCTTGATACAAGGAGTGAAATTTTCTGCTTTTCTTTAAGAAATTGAATGTCAAAAAAATGCTAATGAAACCTAACAGTAAACAAATAGCTGATATCCATGGTATCAAGACTTTTACATCTAACATAATTTCGTGGGATTCGGTAGCAGCCTTAAACATCCCTACAAAACCGCCCAAGAAACCTCCCAAGACAACAGACATTAAAAACAACAATCCACGTTTCCTTTTCTTTTCCATATTCATTCTCCTTTTTCACTTGCTAGATTGTTTGCTTTCTTTTCAATCCAGTCAACGACTGGGATAAGAGCAAAGTAGGCCCAAACAAATTTGTTACTTTGATAGGGACTAAACCAGCCTAAGTCTATCCCAATCAGTAGAAATACGCTGACTAATAGAGCTATGGCAACTACATAATAAATCACTTTATACTTGTTCATCATCTTTCTCCTTTTTCTTCAACCGATTGAAAATGGACAAGAGGACTAAGTTAATCCAAAACAAATACTTACTTTCAACAAAATAGAACCAACCCAGTAATGTTCCAATCATAGCAAATGCATTCACAATAAGGGCAAGAACACTCATAAAATAAACCACTCTATACATGTTCATCACTCATCCTCCTCCAAGCGAAATACCGATTCGACTGTTTCGTTGAAAATCTGAGATATTTTCAAGGCAATCACAACTGACGGGGTGTATTCGTCCCGTTCTAATAGGCTAATGGTCTGCCTCGAAACTTCTGCCAACTTGGCCAGTTCGGTTTGATTGAGACCATCGCGAGCCCGAAGCTCTTTTAGACGATTTTTTAGTTGCATGTTACACACCTACTTTCCGTCAAATTCAACGGTTTGGATATCCTCAATGCGTTGTAGTTTGAATTTTTCTTTTCCCTTTTTATCAACACGGCGTAGCTTGACCCATTCCTCATCAACATCCACAACTTCCCAGTTGTCTGTTCCAAACACTTGTCCAATGATTGTTGGTTTCTTCCCAATCAATTCTTTTAATAATCTTGACATTTCTTTATTTCCTTTCTGTTTTTGCTCAATTCTTTTGATTTTATTCTCCAGTTTCTTGACCTTTTGGGAATGGTAGATATAATACATAATCACAAGAGGTACAAATCCTAATGCCCACATAATCGTTCCTTTCTCCTTTTCTCTTAACTTGAATTTATTGTAACATATCTTTTTCTTTTTGACAAGCATATTTGTCAAAAAGTTTATGATTTTTGTCATTTTGCAAAAGAAAAAGGTCAGGAGTAAGGTCCTGACCAGTTTATCTACTATTAAAAGCCTAGTTTTTCAAAGATTTCTGAGAAGTTTTGGCTGATAGCCTCAAGTGATACTTGCACTTCTTCTCGTGTTTGGTTGTTCTTGACCGTCACTTGTCCGCTTTCGACTTCGCTCTCGCCTAGAGTGATGAGAGCCTTAGCCGCAAAGACATCGGCTGACTTGAACTGAGCTTTTAGTTTACGGTTAAGGTAATCACGCTCTGCTTTGAAACCTTGTTGGCGAAGAGCTTGTACCAACTCCAAGGCCTTGACATTTGCTCCTTGACCCAAGACTGCGATATAGACATCTAGGGCGTTTTCGATAGGAAGAGCAACACCTTGCTTCTCAAGAATGAGAAGCAGGCGCTCTACACCAAGTCCAAAACCAAATCCAGCAGTTTCCGGGCCTCCAAAGTAAGCAACCAAGCCATCGTAACGACCACCCGCACAGACTGTCAAGTCATTGCCCTCAATCTCAGTGATAAACTCGAAAATGGTGTGGTTGTAGTAGTCCAAACCACGCACCATATTGGTATCGATGATATAGTCTACTCCAAGATTTTCCAACATCTGACGCACAGCATCAAAATGAGCTTGGCTTTCTTCATCAAGGAAGTCCAAGATAGACGGCGCATTCTCCACTGCCACCTTGTCTTCTTTTTCCTTAGAGTCCAAGACACGGAGAGGATTTTCCTCCAAACGACGTTGACTATCCTTAGATAAAGTCTCCTTGAGCGGTGTCAAATAGTCAATCAAGGCTTGACGATAAGCTGCACGGCTCTCAGGATTTCCAAGAGTGTTGAGGTGCAATTTGACACCTTGGATGCCGATCTCTTTCAAGAAATGGGCTGCCATCGCGATTGTTTCCACATCGGTAGCTGGATTGCTAGAGCTAAAACACTCAACACCAATCTGATGGAACTGGCGCAAACGCCCTGCCTGTGGACGCTCATAACGGAACATAGGGCCCATGTAGTAGAACTTACTTGGCTTTTGCACTTCTGGGGCGAAGAGTTTATTTTCCACATAGGAACGGACAACGGGCGCAGTTCCTTCTGGACGGAGGGTAATATGACGGTCACCCTTGTCATAGAAATCATACATTTCCTTGGTTACGATATCGGTCGTATCTCCGACAGAGCGACTGATAACCTCATAATGCTCAAAAATAGGCGTGCGCACTTCTGCATAGTTATAGCGCTTGAAAATCTCACGGGCAAAGCCCTCAACGTACTGCCATTTGGCAGACTCAGCAGGTAAAATATCCTGCGTTCCTTTTGGTTTTTGTAATTTCATAGGGAATCCTCTTTAAACTTAATAGTCTTATTTTACCATAAATAAAGGGATTAAAACAGTGAGAAAAAATTTAGGATTTAGATATCATTTTTGAGATTAATAACTGTCAAAAGAATAGCCAGGAAGGAAAGACCAACAAATAGCATCCAAGTCAACTGTATATTCCATACGGCTACTAGTGAGAAACAAGCTGTTCCCACAGGTATGGATAAGGTAAACAATAAACCTAAAAAATTACTGGTACGAGCTAGAACTTCTGGAGCTAGATTTTTCATGAGCATGGCACTAATCTTTGGTTGAACTTTACCAGACATATACAGAGTTAAAAATAGAAATAGCAAACCAAGCACGACTTGATTGAATACATTAGCCAGACCAACTAGACTAAGTCCTACGGTCACCCACATCATCAATCTAGGCAAGGACTGCTTCCCAAAATAATCATTGCCCGTAAGGCTACTGATGATGACTGCTACTACAGCACCGACTTGACTGATAAATAATGCCTCTGTGTAAGAAAAATTCAAGAGAGAATGGCTCAAAAAGAAGATATTGTAGATGCCCCCTAAGGAACCACCCAAGGCATTGATAAGCAAGACAGCAAAGATCATGAATCCAAAGTTTTTCTGTCCACCTTTAAGAAAAACGAGACGTAAATTTCGATAAATCGTTAGGAACTGCTCTTTGATCGGAAGCTTCTCATTTTTTAGAATTTCACCATCAGCAGATGACATTGACAGTCTCAATTTGCTTTTTCCTAAAAAGAGGATAACGGCTGATACTAGGAAAAAACAGGCATTGATTCCCGCAACGAGGGAAAAATTGTTGACAGATAGACCTAAGAGCCAGACTCCAAAAGCTTGACCACCAATAGCTGAAATATAGGTGATGAATTGGGAAAAAGAATAAGCCTCCATCAGATCCTCTTCAGCTACTTTTTCCTTAATAAGAGGCATGCGCAAGCCACCTGCAAAATCACTGATGACATCACTAATGACATTGATTAAACACAGGCTAGAAAAGGCAAAGAGACTAGCTTGCTGAACAACTAGGGCTGCCAGAAAAAATAAAACTGCCTGAAACAAACCACTATAAACCATCCATTTGACCTTGTCCCTCGTGTAATCTGCCCGAATCCCTACAAAAACTGTAAAGAGAGTCGGAAGAATCATGACAATATTGGCCATAGCAACCGCAAAAGAGGCTTGTGGCAAGGTCGATGCATAAACGATAAATACCAGGTTAAAAATCGAAGCACCAAAAGCATTGAAGAAGCGTGACAAAGTTAACAGTCGATAAGCTTGATTTCTAAACAATAGTTTCATAGATAATCTCCCTTCTTGTTCGAAGTTTTATGTGAAGTATGACTATAGTATAGCACTTAGAAATTTTAGAGGAAAAACTTTGAATATATGCAACACACAAAATAAGCAAAACAACGATAAAATCTCTTTGATGACCTGCGAGTAGTCAAAAGTTCTATCTCTTCAAATTTTAAATTATTTTCTTAGTTTGCAGATATTCAACAATCGGTCGGATTTCTATAGTAATCGGCAGATTTATTACAGCCAAGCATCTCAAAAATACGGACAGCATCTTCCATCTTTTTCTGACCTTCCTTGACTCTACCTTGCTTGCTATCAAGGAGACCTTCAGCCCACAAATAGACAATTCGGAAATAGGTTTCATTTTCATTGTAGAAATGCTCTTCGATAACACGTTTAAAATAAGAGGCATTGGTAAATTCTTCACACTCAATGCTAGCTAAAAAACCATTCAATAGTATAGTGTGAAACAGGTTTCGATTGCCAGACACTTCCATTAGAAAATCAGATTTTCGTACCATTTCTCTAACATACCTAGTGAAAAGAGAAACAGATAGAAATGGTGAACTGACTGAAAATAAATTGAGTTCATAGATTCCCCAGATCTCGGTAGAAAACAAATAATCATGAAGGACTTTCCCCTCCTCTGCCGTTAACTCTACCGTATCATCCATGCTCTTCATATAAGACTTGATAAGAATGGCATTTAAAATATGTTTCTGTTTGTTTTGAGAATGGGCATGCTTTTGATACTCCCTGCGATACAAGTCCTCAAGCGGAGCTATATTCTTTGGATCCAAGACATCTATGATTTCTTTTCTCAACTCAGAATCTGTATCATACTGAAACCCTCTCGCCAGAAAGAGGATTTCCTCTACACTGGCAGATATATTTTCTAGGGCAAATAAAAACTTTTCCACCGAAAGCTCACTCTGACCAGTTTCAAAGCGGGACAACATAGACGGCGAAAATTGTCCCCCAGTTGCTTGTCTCAGCGAGATATTTCTTGACTCTCGTAATCGTCTAAAGACTTTTCCAATCTGCTCCATAGACTTCCCCTTGATTCCGTATTTTCTTCATTTTATCATATTTTTCAGAAAATTCATCAAAAACTTGCCAAATTGTCAGAATTATGAGAAAATAGAGGATATTTATCAGGTGGAGGGACTGTAATGAGAGACGATATCAAAATTAATGACCGCGCTTTGGCCTTGCAAGACCAAATTATCGAAAAACTAGAGAAGGTTTTTGATACAGATGTGGAATTGGATGTTTACAATCTAGGACTGATTTATGAAATCAATCTGGATGAAACGGGTCTCTGCAAGATTGTCATGACCTTCACCGATACTGCCTGCGATTGTGCCGAAAGCCTGCCTATCGAAATCGTGGCAGGTCTCAAACAAATCGAGGGTATCGAAGATGTCAAGGTTGAAGTTACCTGGTCGCCTGCTTGGAAAATCACACGAATCAGTCGCTACGGCCGTATTGCCCTTGGACTGCCACCTCGTTAATACTCTTCAAAAATCTCTTTAAACCACGTCAGCGTCGGCTTGTCGTAGGTATATGTTACTGACTTCGTCAGTTCTATCTGCGACCTCAAAACAGTGTTTTGAGCTGACTTCGTCAGTTCTATCCACAACCTCAAAACAGTGTTTTGAGCAACCTGCGCCTAGCTTTCTAGTTTGCTCTTTGATTTTTATTAAGTATAAGCAGGCAAATCACTTTTGAAGATGAAAAGAAGCAAGCCGAGATTGGCTTGCTTTTTGAGTTTATTTTTTACCTGACTTGTCCATATTCCAGAAGTCTGTCACGGCTCCGCGTGAAGCAGATGATACGATATGGGCATATTTACCGAGGACACCACGACTGTAAAGCGGTGGCAAGGTTGTTTCTGCCTTGCGTTTTTCAAGTTCTTCTTCGGATACGGCCATGGAAATTTCTTTGGTATCCTGGTCAACCGTAACGATATCACCTGTACGAAGGTAGGCAATTGGTCCACCATCCTGAGCTTCAGGAGCGATATGTCCAACAACCAGACCATAAGTACCACCAGAGAAACGGCCGTCTGTCAAGAGGGCAACCTTGTCTCCCTGACCTTTACCAACAATCATTGATGAAAGTGAGAGCATCTCAGGCATACCAGGACCACCTTTAGGTCCAACGAAACGAACAACGACTACATCGCCATCGACGATTTCATCTGTCAGAACGGCCTGGATAGCATCTTCTTCTGAGTCAAAGACCTTAGCTGGACCAACGTGACGACGCACTTTAACACCTGATACTTTGGCAACCGCACCATCAGGAGCAAGGTTCCCGTTCAAGATGATAAGCGGACCGTCTGCACGTTTTGGATTTTCAAGTGGCATAATGACTTTTTGACCTGGTGTGAGGTCTGCAAAGTCAGCCAAGTTCTCAGCAACTGTCTTACCAGTACATGTGATGCGGTCGCCATGAAGGAATCCATTCGCCAAGAGATATCTCATAACCGCAGGCACACCACCGACTTCGTAGAGGTCTTGGAAGACATACTGACCAGATGGTTTCAAGTCGGCCAAGTGAGGCACACGCTCTTGGATTGTATTGAAGTCCTCAAGTGACAAGTCAACATTAGCCGCATGGGCAATGGCAAGCAAGTGAAGAGTAGCATTAGTAGAACCACCGAGAGCCATGGTTACAGTGATGGCATCTTCAAAGGCTTCACGAGTCAAGATATCTGATGGTTTGAGACCAAGCTCAAGCATCTTGACAACAGCTCGTCCTGCTGCTTCGATATCTTCTTTCTTATCAGCTGATTCAGCTGGGTGAGATGAAGATCCTGGCAAACTCATACCAAGAACTTCGATAGCAGTCGCCATGGTATTAGCTGTATACATACCACCACAGCCACCAGGGCCAGGACAGGCATTACATTCGAGACGTTTCACGTCCTCAGCTGTCATGTCACCGTGGTTCCATTTTCCGATACCTTCAAAGACAGAAACCAAGTCGATATCTTTGCCATCAAGATTTCCCGGTGCAATGGTTCCACCATAGGCGAAAATAGCTGGGATGTCCATGTTGGCAATAGCAATCATAGAACCAGGCATATTCTTGTCACAGCCACCAATAGCGACGAAGGCATCCACGTTGTGACCACCCATAGCCGCCTCAATTGAGTCCGCGATGATATCACGAGATGTTAGAGAGAAACGCATACCAGGCGTTCCCATGGCAATCCCGTCCGCTACGGTAATAGTACCAAACTGTACAGGCCAAGCACCTGCCGATTTGACACCTTCTTTCGCTAATTTTCCAAAATCATGCAAGTGAATGTTACATGGTGTATTTTCCGCCCAAGTCGAAATCACTCCCACAATCGGTGTTTCAAAGTCCTTATCTGTCATACCAGTCGCACGAAGCATGGCACGGTTTGGTGATTTTACCATACTGTCATAAATGCTACTGCGGTGACGTTTATCTAATTCAGTCATCTTATCCCTCCCATTTCAGTTTTTACTATTATAGCACATTTTAAAAGCAATGAACAGAAGAAAATTCTTGAATTTTCAGAAAATTCTATACACATATAAACATTTTAAATTAAAAACAACAAAGCGGATCAGGGCACTTTCTGATTACCAGAATATGCTTTTAATCCGCTTGCTTTAAATAACGTAATGTAATTTTTACAGAAGTTCTTTCAGATAAGTGTATTTAACATCTATCTTGCACTATAAAACGCTAAAACTTTCTCTTTTATATTCGATTCACTCAAACCATACTCATTAAGAAGATAATCCATTTTCCCTACTTGACCGAATCTTTCTTGAACACCCATCCGATGAATTTTTGTTATTCCATCATCAGAGAATAATTCACATAAAGCACTGCCAATTCCACCTATCTGATTGTGGTTTTCTACAGTAAAAATAGTTTTTCCGCTTAACATTGTTTTTATCTGTTCTGGTATCGGTTTGATTCTAAATAAATCTATCACACCTACTGAATAACCTAATTTAGACAGTTCATCCGCAACTCGAATACTTGGAGCAACCATTATGCCAGAAGCAACTATTACAACATCTTCACCGTGTCTTAACTCAATGTAGCCTTTAGAAAAATCTTCTCCACCTTGATATACAGCCTCTGGAGCTTTTCTAATTGTTCGAATATATTTTAGTCCTTTTAATTCTAATGTCTGGTTCAAGATTTCACGAAATTGGATATCATCAGTTGCTTCAAAAATGATCGATTTAGGAATTAAACGTAACAAGCCAATTTCTTCAAATGGCATATGTGTTCCACCATTCATCTCTGCCGTTACTCCTGCATCTGAGCCAATCACAGTGGCATCCAATTGTGCGTACCCAAGAGAAATAAATAATTGATCAAATACTCTTCGTGAAGCAAAAGGGCCAAATGTATGAAGATAAGGTCTAAACCCCTGAATAGATAAACCTGCTGCAAGCCCGACCATTTCTGCTTCCATGATTCCAACATTCACATAACGGTCTCCAAAGTCCTTTTCAAGATTATTAGTAGCCATCGAACTTGACAAATCTGCTTCTAAAACTACTATATCAGAATAACTTTGGTTAGCCTCTAGAAGGAAATCTCTATACACATGTCGTAATTCTTTCGTACTTCTCATCATTCTGTTTCCTCCAATTCCTGACTTAATCTTTCTACAACTGAAGTTAACATTTGTCTCTCCTCTACAGTAGGGCGAAGATGATGATTGGATTTCATTTCTTCCAGCTCTCGAACTCCTTGACCTTTAATAGTGTCTAATACAATACACTTAGGGGATGAATTATTTGACTGTTTTAATTGGATAATCCCTTCATAAATTTCTCTAATATCTGAACCATTGACCCTAATGGATTCAAACCCAAATGCTGAGAATTTTTCTACAAAATCACCTGGATTACAAATATCCTTTGTAAAACCATCTAATTGTTTTTTGTTATCGTCTACAAATACAATTAAATTAGATAACTGTTGATGAGAAGCAAACTGTATAGCCTCCCAACATTGTCCCTCATTTAACTCACCATCTCCAACAATAGCATAGGTATAAAAGGGATTTTTTCTTATTCTCTGACCATATGCAAGTCCGGTTGCAACACTAATTCCCTGTCCTAAAGAGCCAGTTGTCATATCTATGCCCGGCGTTAGATTTCTATCAGGATGAGACGGTAATTTGGTTCCATTTGTATTTAAAGAATGTAAGAATTCTTTGTCAAAGAAACCATTCAAATAGAGTGTGCTGTACAAAGCTGGTCCAGCATGTCCCTTGGATAAAACAAAATAATCTCTATCTCGTGACGCAAATATTTCTGGAGTCATCGGCATTATTTCACCATAAAGCACTGCTAAAACTTCTACTATAGACAGACTCCCTCCATAATGGCCGAATCCAAGATGATTCAATGTTCTAAGAGTATTTAATCGGATTTTTGTTGCAAATTTTCTTAACTCATCTTCTCTATTTTCACTTAAAATCATCCCTTATTCCTCCTTTGCAGATGGCTTTTTAATAAAGGATACTCCAAACATAACTGCTAGAATAAGAACAAGACCAATAACAATGCCTGCTTGTGAGCCAAATTGATTCAACATTCCTAAAATAATTCCTGATAGACCAAAATCTGCATCTGAGAAAGTTGACCCTTGGAAACCAAGTCCTCCCAAAACTGGCATTAAAAAGACTGGAAGAAAACTAATTAAAATACCTTGTAAAAATGCTCCAATAGTGGCTCCACGAACACCACCAGATGCATTCCCAATGACACCTGCAGTCGCTCCACAGAAGAAATGAGGCACAACGCCTGGTAAGATGACAACCGTTCCTGAAGCAATCATAATTGCCATACTTACTAAACCACCAACAAAACTAGAGATAAATCCAATTAGGACTGCATTAGGTGCATAAGTATAAACAATCGGACAATCCAAAGCAGGTTTTGAATTAGGTACAAGACGCTCTGAAATACCTTTAAAGGCTGGAACAATTTCACCCAAAATAAGGCGAACACCTGCTAAAATAACAAATACCCCTGCTGCAAATTGACCTGCTAATTGTAAAGCATAAACTAGACCACTTGTACCACTACTGATTTCTTTTTCTATATATTCTGACCCTGCAAAGATAGCTACAATAATGTAAATAACTGCCATAGATAAAGTAATACTAACAGTACTATCACGTAAAAAAGCTAAACTCTTTGGGAATTTAATGTCCTCTGTTGATTTTGATTTGTCACCGATAAGGCTACCAGTGAAACCACTCAACCAATATCCCAAAGAACTGAAATGACCTAAAGCCACCTTGTCATTTCCAGTTAATTGAACCATATATTTTTGCACAAATGCTGGGGAAATACTCATAATAATACCGAGTGCTAATCCTCCTAGTAAGATAAGAGGCAAGCTAGTAAAGCCAGCAACTGATAAAATGACCGCAATCATACACGCCATATATAGAGTGTGGTGCCCTGTTAAAAAGATATATTTAAATCGAGTAAAACGAGCTATTAAGATATTGAACACCATGCCTGCAAACATAATCATTGCAGTAGCTGAGCCATATGTTGTTAAAGCTACAGCTACAATTGCTTCATTATTCGGCACAACGCCAGATAAATGAAAAGCATGCTCAAACATGGTACCAAATGGATTTAAAGAATTTTGAACAATTCCTGCACCACCAGATACAACTAAGAAACCAACAAAGGTCTTAATTCCGCCTTTAATAATATCAGGTAATTTCTTCTTCTGAAGCACTAATCCTAAGATTGCAATTAAAGCTACTAAAATAGCTGGTGTACTAACAATATCCAATATGAACTTCATCATGACGCTAGCCTCCTAAATAAGTCCTTTTTCTTCACAAAGTTTAGTAATTAATTCTCGTAGTTCATCCATATCAATAATGCTATTTAAGATACG
>CABTAV010000020.1:0-17323 GCA_902482895.1 uncultured Streptococcus sp.
GTAATACTAAAGCCTCTTTAAGAGGCAAGTGACGAGTCAAGAGCAATGAGGCTTGAACAACGTGAAAGCCAGCGTCTATAGGCGCTGGCTGGTAATTTGGGCTTATAGCCCTGGTACAAACCACCCGTTAGACGGGTGGTCATGATTTGGATATATAAACACTACATTTCCCAAATGTTAACATATTACTTGATTATATTCCAAAAAAGAGTTACAATGTACTTAAATATGATACTCAAAAAGGGGTCCAAAGGATGAATAAAAAGAAAATTATTTTAACTAGCTTAGCAAGTGCTGCTGTTTTGGGAACGGCTTTTGTTGCCTCTCAACCGTCAGTCGTGAAAGCTGATGACAAACCAACAGCTACTCAACCTACTGGAGAAACTAAGCCTACACCTGCGGCTGAAACTCCAAAAACTGAAGTAGAAAAAGCTAAAGAAGCTGAAAAAGAAGCTAATGCTAAAGTTGATGCAGCGCAAGAAAAAGTAGATACAACAACTACTACAGCAACTGATGCAGCTACTAAACTTGAAACAGAGAAAAAAGAAGCTGCTGAGGCTGAAACTGCAAAAGTCGAAGCTGAAAAAGCTAAAAAGACTGTTGACGATGAATTAGCTGATGCTAAAGCTAAAGCAGCTGAAGCTGACGCTAAAGCAAAAGAAGAAGCCGCAAAAGAAGAAGCTGCAGCAAAAGAAGAAGCTGAAGCTAAAGAAGGTTTAACCGAAGCTTTGAAACAAATTCCTGATAACGAATTGCTTGATAAAAAAGCAAAAGAAGAATTATTAAAGGCTGTTGAATCTGGTGAATTAAGTGCCTCTGATATTCTTGCTGAGTTAGCAGATGATGCTGAAAAGGCACAAGATACTAATCCAACAATTAAAACAGAAACTCCTGTATCTAAGGACAAGCTTCCTGAAGAGGTGCAAGGGGGAATTGATGAAGGTGAAGCAGCGGATGCTGCTCGTCCTGCATCAGAAAAATTGCAAGACAAAGCTGATGATTTAACTGAAACAATTGAAAACTTAACGGATGATGCTGAGCAATTAAAAGCTGATGCTGAAAAGAAAGCTGAAACATTAAAAAAACAGGAAGATACTTTAAAAGAAGCAAAAGAAGCTCTTAAATCCGCTAAAGATAACGGATTTGGTGAAGATATCACAGCACCATTAGAAAAAGCTGTAACTGCGATTGAAAAAGAACGTGATACTGCCAAATCTGAATTTGACGAAGCTGCTGAGAAAGTTCAAGATGCTACAGCTGAAATTCAAGATTTAACTGAAAAACGTGATAATCTTCTTGAAGAAGTAAAAAAAGCAGAAGCAAAAGAAGCTGCAGAACCAGCTAAACCAGCTGAAGAAACTCCAGAGGAAGAAGCTGAACCAACCGAAGCTGAAAAAGCTGCTAAAGCTAAAGCAGAGGCTGATGCTAAAGTTGCTGAATTAGAGAAGAAAGTTGCTGAAGAAGCTAAAAAAGTAGAAGAAGCTACAGCTAAAGCTACCAAAGAAGCTGAAGATGTAAAAGCTGCAGAAAAAGCAAAAGAAGAAGCAGACAAAGCTAAAACTGACGCAGAAGCTGAATTAGCTAAGGCTAAAGAAGAAGCAGCTAAAGCAAAAGCTAAAGTTGAAGAAGAAGTTAAAAAAGAAGAAGACGCTAAAAAAGAAGAAGCAGCTAACTTAGAAGCTTTGAAAGGTGCTTTAGAGCAACTTGAAAAAAAAGCTGAAGATAAAGTCAACAAGGATGATAGCATCAAGCCAGAAGATAAAGCGAAAGCTATCGAAGAAGCAAAAGCTGAAATCGGTAAAGAAGCTTTACTAAAAGCGATTGAAGATGGAGTTCTTACAGCTACTCAAGCTATAGATGAATTCCTCAACGATGCCAACACAAAAGACAAAGCTCCTGAAGCTTATAAAACTAAAGAATTAACTGCTGACGAAACTAAAAAAATTGATGAAGCAGCTAAAAAAGAAGCTTCTAAACCAATTGTAAAAAAACTTACAGACATTGCTGATGATTTAGCTGAAAAAATTGAAAAATTAACGAAAGAAGCAGAGGAAGATAAGGCTGACGCTGCTGAAAAAGCTAAGGTAGCAGAAGAGAAAAATGCTGCATTAGAGAAACAAAAAGAAACTTTAGAAAAAGCTAAAACTGCTCTTGAAACTGCTAAGAAAAACAATGCGGATAAAGCTATCCAAGATGGATTGCAAGATGCAGTCACTAAACTAGAAGCTTCAGTTGCTTCTGCTCAAGCAGCTTCTGATGAAGCTAAAGCCGAGTTCGACGAAGTGAATGAAGCAGTTCAAGAGGACGACGATGCAATTGCCAAACTAACTGAGGATTACAACGCAACTTTAGGTTACATCGAAAACTTAAAAGAAGTTCCTAAGGGTGAAGAACCTAAAGACTTCAGTGGTGGTGTAAATCCTAGTGATGCACCTTCTGACGATGCTAAACAACCTGACGAAGTACCAACTGCTCCTAACGCTCCAGAATTCAATGGTGGTGTGAATCCTAGTGATTCCCCTTCAGGAGACAATGGATCTGATTTCAATGGTGGGGTAAATGATGCAACAGCTCCTACTGTAGCCGATGCTCCTGAGCATACTGGTCCGCTAGCTACTGATATTCCAGTTTCTGAGAATGGAGAAGCTGTAGATGCTCCTAAAGCAGATACTCCTGACTATAAAGGCCCACTAGCTACTAATACTCCTGTAAATGAAAACGGAGAAGCTGTGGAAGCTCTTAAAGCAGAGATTCCTGAGTATACTGGACCTTTATCTACAAATGGTGAAGACCTTGTAGTGAACAATGTTCCAGCATACGGAGAAACAGGCGCACCAGCAATTAATGAAGTTCCAGAATATACTCTTACAACAGCAGGTACTAACAAGGATAATACTTATCAAGCACCAGCAGCAAAAGCAGAAGATAAAAAAGAACTTCCAAATACTGGTGGTAAAGATAATGTTGCAGTTGCATCATTAGGATTCCTTGGATTGTTCCTTGGTGCTATTCCATTTGTGAAACGTAAAAACTAATTTATTTCGTAGTTTGCAAGAGAAGGAATAATTTCCTTCTCTTTTGTATATTATCTTAGTTTCTCTCAGGGAATTCTTCCCAATGGTATTTTTTTGTGCTTTCCTTTATAATGGGTGTATGGATAAGAAAAAATTATTATTGATTGATGGGTCTTCTGTTGCTTTTCGGGCATTTTTTGCGCTCTATCAGCAGTTGGACCGTTTTAAGAATGCGGCTGGCTTGCATACCAATGCGATTTATGGTTTCCAGTTGATGTTGAGCCATTTGTTGGAGCGGGTTGAGCCGAGTCATATTTTGGTGGCTTTTGATGCGGGAAAGACGACCTTCCGGACAGAAATGTATGCGGACTATAAGGGTGGTCGGGCTAAGACTCCTGATGAGTTTCGTGAGCAATTTCCCTTTATTCGTGAGTTGCTGGATCATATGGGGATTCGTCATTATGAGTTGGCTCAGTATGAGGCGGATGACATTATTGGGACACTGGATAAACTAGCAGAGCAGGATGGTTTTGATATTACTATTGTCAGTGGGGACAAGGATTTGATTCAGCTGACGGATGAGCATACGGTGGTTGAAATTTCCAAGAAAGGTGTAGCTGAGTTTGAGGCCTTTACGCCAGACTATCTCATGGAAAAGATGGGCATTACACCGACTCAGTTTATCGATCTCAAGGCGCTCATGGGTGATAAGTCGGATAATATCCCTGGGGTTACCAAAATTGGTGAAAAGACGGGTATCAAGCTCTTGCTGGAGCATGGCTCGCTTGAGGGAATTTATGAAAATATCGATGGGATGAAGGCTTCTAAGATGAAGGACAATCTCATCAATGATAAGGAACAGGCCTTTTTGTCGAAAACACTGGCGACCATTGATACCAAGGCACCGATTGAGATTGGGTTGAAGGATTTGGTTTATAGTGGTCCAGATGTGGAAAGTCTTGGGAAATTCTACGATGAGATGGGCTTCAAACAGCTCAAACAGGCTTTAAATGTGTCGTCAGCTGATGTTGCTGAAAGTTTGGACTTTACTATCGTTGAGCAAGTCAGTCAAGATATGCTGAGTGAAGAAGCTATCTTTCACTTTGAGCTTTTTGGTGAGAATTACCATACGGATGATTTGGTTGGTTTTGCTTGGTCTTGTGGGGATAAGCTCTATGCTACAGACAAGCTTGAACTTTTGGAAGCCCCGATTTTCAAGGATTTTCTAGAAAAAACACCTCTGAGAGTTTATGACTTTAAGAAAGCTAAAGTTCTCTTGCATCGTTTGGGTGTGGATTTGCAGGCACCTGCTTTTGACAGCCGTTTGGCTAAATACCTCCTTTCGACTGTGGAGGACAATGAAATTGCGACTATTGCTAGTCTTTATGGTCAGACTTATTTGGTTGATGATGAGACTTTCTATGGTAAGGGAGTCAAGAAGGCCATTCCTGAACGTGAGAAATTCTTGGAACACTTGGCACGTAAACTTGCCGTTTTGGTTGAAACAAAGCCTATTTTGCTTGAAAAACTCAGCGAAAATGGGCAATTAGAGCTTCTTTATGATATGGAGCAACCTCTGGCTTTTGTCCTTGCTAAGATGGAAGTTGCTGGGATTACGGTCAAGAAAGAGACCTTGCTTGAGATGCAGGCTGAAAATGAGTTTGTTATTGAAAAACTGACTCAGGAGATTTACGAACTGGCTGGTGAGGAGTTTAATATTAACTCGCCTAAGCAGTTGGGCGTGCTTCTCTTTGAAAAATTGGGGCTACCTCTAGAATACACTAAGAAAACTAAGACTGGATACTCGACAGCGGTGGATGTCTTGGAGCGCCTGGCTCCTATTGCTCCGATTGTTAAGAAAATTCTTGACTATCGTCAGATTGCTAAAATTCAGTCTACTTATGTAATTGGCTTGCAAGACTGGATTTTGGCTGATGGCAAGATTCATACTCGCTATGTGCAGGATTTGACCCAGACTGGGCGTCTGTCTAGTGTGGATCCAAACTTGCAAAATATTCCTGTGCGTTTGGAGCAGGGCCGTCTCATTCGTAAGGCTTTCGTACCTGAATGGGAGGATAGCGTTCTTCTTAGCTCGGACTATTCACAGATTGAGTTGCGCGTTTTGGCGCATATCTCTAAGGATGAGCACTTAATCAAGGCCTTCCAAGATGGAGCAGATATCCATACTTCAACAGCTATGCGTGTCTTTGGAATTGAACGTCCTGAGGATGTGACGCCAAACGACCGTCGCAATGCCAAGGCCGTCAACTTTGGAGTGGTTTACGGGATTTCAGATTTTGGTTTGTCTAATAATTTGGGCATTAGCCGTAAGGAGGCCAAGGCCTACATTGATACCTACTTTGAACGCTTCCCAGGTATTAAAAACTACATGGATGAAGTGGTGCGTGAGGCGCGTGATAAGGGCTATGTAGAGACACTTTTCAAGCGTCGTCGTGAGTTGCCAGATATCAATTCGCGCAATTTTAATATTCGTGGTTTTGCAGAGAGGACGGCTATTAATTCACCAATCCAGGGATCGGCGGCAGATATTCTCAAGATTGCCATGATTCAGCTGGATAAAGCCTTGGTTGCAGGTGGTTATCAGACTAAGATGCTTCTGCAAGTGCACGATGAAATCGTCCTTGAAGTTCCTAAATCGGAACTGGCAGAGATGAAAAAATTAGTGAAACAAATCATGGAAGAAGCCATTCAACTCAGTGTTCCCCTCATTGCAGATGAAAATGAAGGGGCAACCTGGTACGAGGCTAAATAAAAAAGCTATATAGAGTTTGAAGCACTTGTTTTCAAACTCTTTTTCATGTTTTTCTGTAAGCAGTTTCCTTGACATTTTTTTTGTTTTGCGCTATCATATGTCCATATAATATATGGGAGTCTGTGTACAGTCTGAGAGGAAGTGTTAAACTTCGACCGCACCTGATCTGGGTAATGCCAGCGTAGGGAACGATACTTAGTCTATTCTGCACCTTTTACATATATGGTAAAGGTTTTTCTTTTTGTCAAAGGAAAACGAGAAGAGGAGGTTGTTATGAAAGCAAGCATTGCCTTGCAAGTTTTACCACTATCACAGGGGATTGATCGGATTGCTGTTATTGATCAGGTCATTGCTTATCTGCAAGCTCAAGAGGTGACTATGGTGGTGACACCATTTGAAACGGTCTTGGAAGGGGAGTTTGATGAACTCATGCGCATTCTAAAAGAAGCGCTGGAAGTGGCAGGGCAGGAGGCAGATAATGTCTTTTCTAATGTCAAAATAAATGTAGGAGAGATTTTAAGTATTGATGAGAAACTTGAAAAGTATACTGAGACGACACATTAGTTTATTGGGCTTTCTGGGAGTCTTGTCAATCTGGCAGTTAGCAGGTTTTCTTAAACTTCTCCCCAAGTTTATCCTGCCGACACCTCTTGAAATCCTCCAGTCTTTTGTGCGTGATAGAGAATTTCTCTGGCACCATAGCTGGGCGACCTTGAGAGTGGCTTTGCTAGGTCTAATTTTGGGAGTCTTGATTGCCGGTCTCATGGCTGTACTCATGGATAGTTTGACTTGGCTCAATGACCTGATTTATCCTATGATGGTGGTCGTTCAGACCATCCCGACCATTGCCATAGCCCCTATTCTGGTCTTGTGGCTAGGTTATGGGATTCTGCCCAAGATTGTCCTGATTATCTTGACGACAACCTTTCCTATTATCGTCAGCATTTTGGACGGTTTTAGGCATTGTGACAAGGATATGCTGACCTTGTTTAGTCTGATGCGGGCCAAGCCTTGGCAAATCCTGTGGCATTTTAAAATTCCAGTCAGTCTGCCTTACTTTTATGCAGGTCTGAGGGTCAGTGTTTCCTACGCCTTTATCACAACGGTGGTATCTGAGTGGTTGGGAGGCTTTGAAGGGCTAGGTGTCTATATGATTCAGTCCAAGAAACTGTTTCAGTATGATACCATGTTTGCCATTATTATTCTGGTGTCGATTATCAGCCTTCTCGGTATGAAATTGGTTGATGTCAGTGAAAAATATGTTATTAAATGGAAACGTTCGTAGAATAAGGATGTTTCAAAAAAGAAAAGAGGAAATCAAAATGAAAAAAACATGGAAAGTGTTTTTAACGCTTGTGACAGCTCTTGTAGCTGTTGTGCTTGTGGCCTGTGGTCAAGGAACTGCTTCTAAGGATAATAAGGAAGCAGAACTTAAGAAGATTGACTTTATCCTAGACTGGACACCAAATACCAACCACACAGGGCTTTATGTGGCTAAGGAAAAAAGCTACTTCAAGGAAGCTGGAGTGGATGTTGATTTGAAATTGCCACCAGAAGAAAGTTCTTCTGACTTGGTTATTAACGGTAAGGCACCATTTGCAGTCTATTTCCAAGACTATATGGCTAAAAAATTGGAAAAAGGAGCAGGAATCACTGCCGTTGCAGCTATCGTAGAGCACAATACATCAGGAATCATCTCTCGTAAATCTGACAATGTAGCTAGTCCAAAAGACTTGGTTGGTAAGAAATACGGAACTTGGAATGACCCAACTGAACTCGCTATGTTGAAAACATTGGTAGAATCACAAGGCGGAGATTTTGAGAAGGTCGAAAAAGTACCAAATAACGACTCAAACTCAATCACACCGATTGCCAATGGCGTCTTTGATACTGCTTGGATCTACTACGGTTGGGATGGTATCCTTGCTAAATCTCAAGGTGTAGATGCTAACTTCATGTACTTGAAAGACTATGTCAAGGAGTTTGATTACTACTCACCAGTTATCATCGCAAACAATGACTATTTGAAAGACAACAAAGAAGAAGCTCGTAAAGTCATCCAAGCCATCAAAAAAGGTTACCAATATGCCATGGAGCATCCAGAGGAAGCAGCTGATATCCTCATCAAAAATGCACCTGAACTCAAGGAAAAACGTGACTTTGTCATCGAATCTCAAAAATACTTGTCAAAAGAATACGCAAGCGACAAGGAAAAATGGGGTCAATTTGACGCAGCTCGCTGGAATGCCTTCTACAAATGGGATAAAGAAAATGGTATCCTTAAAGAGGACTTGACAGACAAAGGCTTTACCAATGAATTTGTGAAATAATGACAGAAATTAGACTAGAACACGTCAGTTATGCCTATGGTCAAGAGAGGATTTTAGAGGATATCAATCTGAAAGTGACTTCAGGTGAAGTGGTTTCTATCCTAGGCCCAAGTGGTGTTGGTAAGACTACGCTTTTCAACTTAATTGCGGGGATTTTAGAAGTTCAGTCAGGGAGAATTGTCCTTGATGGTGAAGAAAATCCTAAGGGGCGCGTGAGTTATATGTTGCAAAAGGATCTGCTCTTGGAGCACAAGACGGTGCTTGGTAATATCATTCTCCCCCTCTTGATTCAAAAGGTGGATAAGGCAGAAGCTATTGCTCGCGCAGATGAAATTCTTGCGACCTTCCAGTTGACAGCTGTAAGAGATAAATACCCTCATGAACTCAGTGGTGGGATGCGCCAGCGTGTGGCCTTGCTTCGTACCTATCTTTTCGGTCACAAACTCTTTCTCTTAGATGAAGCCTTTAGCGCCTTGGATGAGATGACCAAGATGGAACTACACGCTTGGTACCTTGAGATTCACAAGCAGTTGCAGCTAACAACCTTGATCATCACGCATAGTATCGAGGAGGCCCTTAGTCTCAGCGACCGCATCTATATCTTGAAAAATCGCCCTGGGCAGATTGTTTCAGAAATTAAACTAGATTGGTCTGAAGATGAGGACAAGGAAGTCCAAAAGATTGCCTACAAACGTCAAATCTTGGCAGAATTAGGCTTAGATAATTAGAAAAATAGGGAGTTGGTGAAGATTATCCTTTACCAGCGCCCTTTTTCTTTTAAAAATGAGAAAATTTCGGTATAATAGTCAATTATACCGAAATCATTCTATAATCGTTGATACATAAGGGTTTTATGTATCGCTTTTTTAATTTTGTGGACTTTTTTAAGAACTTTTTATTTTTTCAAGGGCAGTTTCAAAGAATGAGACTGCTCTTTTTTGGTTCTCTTTTGATAAATGGCTGTAAGTGTCCATGGTTACAGATATTTTTGCATGGCCAAGTCGTGTCTGTATTTCCTTGTATGGCAGGCCAGCATTAAGCAAGATACTAGCGTGAGTGTGTCGGAAAGCATGAAAGCCTAAATCAGTACAGTTAGCGTTTTTTAAGTGCTTATGTAGGCGATAATCAACCTTTCGAGTATTGACATAGTTGTCAAAGCTATCAGAGAATACTTTCTCATAGGTTAAGCCAATGTTTCTACCGTTTTCTGCTTGTCTTGCTCGGTAGAGACGAAGCATGAGTACTGTTTTATGATCGATATCTAGAACTCTATAGCTTGATTTTGTCTTAGGAGTGTTTACCTGGTTTAAAATGTTGAGTGTTTTGTTAATATCGATTGTTTCGTTCTGCAGGTCAATATCAGACCATTCCAGAGCCAGACATTCACGGATGCGCAGTCCAGTAGCTAGGAGCGTTTTATAAAGCACAGTATCATAGAAATTGATAAAGGTATTTTCTAGGTTATCGAGATAGGAGAGGAAGTTTTTAAGTTCCTGATCTTGAAAGTATTTAATTTCTTGTTTATCTCTTGTTATCTTTCTAGGAATGACAACATCACGAGCAGGGTTATTGTCTAATGCCTGAATAGAAACCCCATACTGTAGAATACGTTTATTTAAGGCATGAAGATGATTGTATTCTTTATACCCCGTTCCGTCCTGATTATACTCATCCGCCCATTTATTTACCTGAGTTTGGATAATAACAGGAGTAAGTTTATCTAGTTTGTAAGTACCAAATGAGGGCAAGAGGTAATTATTTAAGCAGCCTTTTATCTTTATCTGCGTGTTAGTCTTTATGGTATGTTGGTAGGTTTGCCAAAATAAGTCCACAAGTTCGCTATAGGTTGTTATATGGGAGCGTTGTTTCCGTGTAGAGCCGTTTTTCTCAAATTCTACCTTAGCCTGGGTGACCTTGTTTTTGAGTTCTTTCTTTGTTCGTGCTGATATGGTAGTCTTGACCTTCTTACCAGTTACAGAATCAATGCCAAGATAGATACTAGAGCGGTAGACTGCTGATCCGTCTTTTTTCGTGTGTTGTGTAATTTTCATGGTTTTAACTCCTTTTCCATCAGCAGGCAAGCAATTAGAAAAGGTTTTGAATTTATACCATGCGAGGAGCTACGAGAACCCCTCTATTTTCGATTTTTAGCAGTCGGACGGTAAATTGTACCAGAATAGAAAACAAGGCGAATATGGGGGAGTTTTTTATTTTAAGTTATGTTTACTAGAATATAAAAAGAAAAGTAGCCGTATCAAATACGGCTACTATCACGTTATGGATCTAAAATCCAAATGTAAACTTTATGGAGCTAAACTCCTAATAGCTGTATTGTAATATAATTATTAAAAAATGTCAAGAGATTAGAAAAGGTATAATTCTTTTAACTTTTCGTTAATTTTGTCCAATGTGTTATCAGATACTTTCATTTTTCCGATTGGATCTAATCTATTTTTCTTTAAAATTCTATCTTTGCTGATTGTTTGAAGGTTATTACACTTGGCATAAGAACGCTTAATGTATTTTTTGTAGTATTGAGTTAATTCAATAACGTCATTTATTTCTGATTGTGTCCGTTTAAGGTTATCATCGTCTATTATCTTAGGTTGAATTATTTCGTTTGAAAATTGTTCTGTATAAGCTTGGTAGACATCCGATAAGGCAGCTTCAGTAATTGCATTATTGGAATCTAAATATTTTAGGTAGGCAAATAATTCTTTGTGTAATTTTTCAATATATTCATCAAGCAAAATAGAAGGATATTCCGCAATGACTTCGTCTATGAGTACAGTATCTATTTGATTTTTAGATGTTAGAGGAATTACTGTAAGTGTTTTTTTATAGGGACTATCTACTTTGTCTAAGACAATAGCCCAATGATTATTTGATAATTCTCCGCCTATATTTACACCGAACTCTACGAATACCAGAGAACCACGACTGAATTTCCAATATTTTCTTTTTTGAGTCTTGGCTTCAAATAAGAATTGTTCAGATTGTCTTTTAACTGCTGGTGCAAGAAATCTGTATTTAGAAGATGTATGCTTTGCTTTACCAAGTTTATAGAGTTTTTCAACTTCTATGTAGTTTTGTTTGGTTTGTTCAAAATATGGATTTTCTTTGTTCATTTTAATTCTCTCTATATATGCCCACGACTTCGCCGATGGTTTAGAAGATATTAGTCATCTCTATTTGTCAATTTTGCCGTTTTTTGCGCTTTAGTCTGTAAAATCGGCTTTCTATTCTTCAATTTACTCTGTTTTTGTACAATAGCCCATGAAAAGATGGTTGCTATTGGCGAATATGGGGGATTTTTTAATTTACGATGATTTCGCCAACAGGGATAAAATCTTTTTGTTTTGAAGATTTTGCGATTAAGTCGTATTGATCAGCAGATTTTTCATACCCAAGGGAAAGAGTAGTATTGTCGTCTGGTAATTTTTTAGCAAACTCAGATATAGACATCCGAAATACGGTAATTGCATTTTGCTGATTAGTTGTAGCAGAATTTGAATTGATTGCGGCCATAGTCTCTTTTGCGTTATCTTTAGCCGTTCCAGTTAGCAAAATCATGATTGTATCATGCGGTTCGGATGAATCTGAATCGATTACGTTATTTTGAATTTTTACGCTTATTGCTCCAGTTGATTCAGGATCTAATTTTGATTTGATTTCAGAAATTAAATCATCGTATTTACTGTTATCTACTTTGGCTTTTGTGTTTGTTGAAGTAGTATCTTTTTGCTCCGTTTTTGGTTGCTCTGAGCTATCTTTGGTAACTGATTGATTGTTAGAGCAAGCTACTAGAACGGTAGCAGAAAGTAAAATAGCTGATGTGCTTAGTAATTTTTTCATAAGTAGCCTCCTATATGCTGATGTTTTCTAATAAAAGATGGGGAATTTTTATAGAATCTTCTCAAAAACCATTGTAGCCTGGATACGGTCACCACCGCCTAAACCTTTGCTTCCACCATTGGCGGTTGTGATGGTATGAAGGCGATAACCTTTTGAAGCTTGTTTATTGATAACATCTTCTAATTCTGTAAGGTTTCCTGATCCAGTACCGAAAAACTTTTCTTTCAAAGTTACCTGAAGGACAACGTAGTGTAGTCCATTTACTCCAGATGCGGTAGAAAAGCTTCCTTCTTGTTTTACAGTGTCAAAAAATCCCATGTGAGTTACTCCTTATTAGTTTTTGATCAGATAATTCTAAGTAAATTCTAAATTATTTTTTATCAGTATACTCTTTTATTATGCCTATATCTTTATTTTTTTCGTATAGACTATTTACTAGTTGCATAACGATTTTTTTATCAGATGTTGACAGGGTTAGAAAAGAACCGAAAAAATCTTTAAAAAGTATTGGCAATTGTCCAAGAGCTATATAGATTCTTGAAATATTATCAGAAAGAGTCCCATCGATTTCTTCATAATCATCTTCGGGTTGAGTTTTTCCCCACTCTTCAAGAATAAGATCCTTAATATCTTGTTCGATTATGGGAATGCTTTCAGCTTGTACAAAAAGAGATAAATCCAGCTTACCGTTTTTTCGATTAGTTTCATCATATTCTGAAATTATATTTTTAAAATCTGGGTTGGTGAGTAATAATTTTGCCATATTTCTATAGCTATCAAATGCATCATTTTGAATAGTTTTATAATCTTCATATCCCAATAGATACCCAACACTTACCCCGAAAATATCTGCTAATTGCTGGGCTTTTTCTGATTTTATTTGGTGTTCGCCTTTTTCCCAGTTTAAAATTGTTAGTTTAGATACTCCAATTTCTTTAGCAAGTTCCTGTTGTGTCAGTTTTTTCTCTTGCCTTAATTCTTTCAATCTACTCATTTTTACACTACCTTTCCTCTTTATTCTACCACTATTTTGAAGATAAGTATAGAAAAATTATAATTTAATTTAATTTTTCCTCTTGACAAGTAAAGAAAGTTATACTAGAATGTAACCATAGCAAGAAAGAGTATAGAAAACTATACCTTGTGATTTAACCAGATAAACTTCATCTACCAACTACTTTTCGCATCTGGTTCGAAAATTTTAAAAAAGGAGGTGTTTAAATGCTTATAACTGAGAGCATGGCAGAACAGGTAAGAGTTAAGCGAGCAGTTAATCGTATTACTATGAAGGAACTAGCACAAAAACTAGGTACAACATACTCTACCTTACGTCAAGTGGAACAGGGCGATTATGACGCCCCGAGACGAATCTATCAATCAGTTAGTGAATGGCTTGCTGAAGATTACTAGAAAGGAGCGAACTAATCGCAATACTACTCTACATTTACAGATTTCTCATATGGTGTTTTACCACTGGGGAATTGATAAACGGATCTAGCTAACTATTTGCTAGAGTGGTTTGCTTGCTACCTATAGCAGTATCAAGGGTTTGTAGGGGTTCATATTCTCCGATTTTACCCTACTTTAATGCCTTACCTTGGTACTGTTTTAGGTGGCAAGCACGAGCAACAAGAAGAAAGGAGCGAACCAATGGAATTGGTTTATATGGACGGCAAGAAAGAGCCGTATACTACGAGCGAAATCATCGCCGAATGTGCTGAAGTACAGCACCATACTATTACACGCTTAGTCAGAGACAATAAAGCTGATTTTGAAGCGTTGGGAATACTTGGATTTAAAATCCATAAATTAGATAAGAGAGGTCAACCGAAAAAAATCTATCTTCTGAATGAGCAACAGGCAACCTTGCTGATCACTTATCTAAAGAATACCGAACCAGTACGGCAATTTAAAATGAACCTAGTCAAAGCATTCTTTGAAATGCGTGATGAACTTTCTAAACGCTATCTTCAAAGAGAACTGGAAAAGCCAAAGCGTAAAAGTTTAACTGAAGCTATTCAAACATGGGAGAAAGCCCCCAAGCATGCCTATAGTACTCTTACAAACTTACTACTAAAGGGAGTGACAGGGAAGAATAAAGCGCAACTCATGAAGGAGCGAGAAAGTAAGAACGGTATCGATGGCTTGACAAGTGTAGAACTGACAAGCTATCAGCGCTTGGAAGATATGGTAATAGCTATGATCAACTTGAATAGGGGGTATTCAGAAATTAAAGAACTAATTTTTAAAGTATAGGAGTATAGAAAATGGAAAATGATTTTAAGACAGTTACGAATGCCAAAGGGTTAGAAATTCCTAAGTATCCCAAGGATTTTAAAAAGCTAGTTGAGAAAGACAGACAACTAGCCGAATATCTTTGTATGAACTACGAGAACTTGGACAGTGAAGACATGGGCGCATTTCTTGAGACACTAGAGCAGGGATTTAGATGGATTCTGGATCTTATCGAAAGTAAAGACTTGCTTTATAAACCACAGTCAGGTAGTAATCATGCAAAAAGAAAATAAAAAAAATCACTTGCTCAAATTTTAGACGAGACGAGCAAGCGACAGGATAAAAGGTATACGTTTTTTAACGTACCTTGATTATAGCATGAAAATGCTACTGAAGCAATAACTAATAGCAGGCAAGCAATTAGAAAAGGTTTTGAAAAACAAGTGCTGACAGGGTGATTCTAAGACTTTGTTTAGCTGAAAGATGGGTAATTACTCACGAAACACCACTACAAGCGTTCGCCAACTAGGGGCAATCGCCCAGCGTTTGGAGTGGGTGGAAACCTGTATAAGAAAAGGCAAAAGAAAAGGAAATAATATGACAGTAAATACAAATGATGTTCTAGTAGACTATGAGGGGCTTTGTTGTCAGTTAACTGATACTCTACTAGTCTTAGAAATGGCTAGTATGGAAGACAGTAAACAATCATCAGCTTTACTAAATACAGTAATCCAAGCTATGAACCAACTCATTTCAGAACATACTCAACAGGCTAATGACTATAGAAAGGGGATAAAACATGAATGAGTTAGATTTAACCAACATACAGGCGGTTATCTTTATTGTGGTAGCTATTGGTTTACTAATCTATCTAAACCGCCGAGACCGCAAAAAAAGCGCCCAAATCGAGCGAGAAAGTACACAGACGATAGAAACAACTAGCGAGGATTTAAGCCCTGATTATGGGCGATATATTCAGCTTGCAGCGGTTAAGCCATGGGGGTACTAATATGTTTGAAAAAATGATTGAAGATTTAAAGTCTAAGATTTTGGAAGCAGTGGAACGGTATTTAAAAAGCCATGAGAAAGTACCTCAAAAAAGATTAGATTTGATCAGTAAGGTGGAACTAAAGGAAGAACTGGGCATAGGAGATAAAACCTTGATAAAATGGGAAGGTGCAGGACTACCGCAGTATATACCGCCTATTGAAGATACTAGAAAAGCGTATTATAAAATCTCAGACGTTTTAAAGTTTTTGGGGGTAGATGATGGCAAAGACTAAAATATATTTTTGGTTAAAAGTTGATAAGAAGTTTTTTGATAATCTTTTTATTAAACGACTTAAAAATATGCCTGGTGGCTACAGTATGACAGTGATTTATATCCGTCTTATGTTGGAAAGTTTAGAAGATGATTGTATTTTGTACTATGAGGGGTATTTTGATAATTTGGTACAGGAGCTAGCCTTAAAATTGGATGTGTCCGAGGATGATATAAATATGACAGTTGCATATTTTACAAAATGCGGACTGATTCAGATAGACGATGATGGCCATGCTACATTATCGCAAGCAAAAGCCATGGTTGAGAGTGAAACAAACTGGGCGAAATATAAGCGAGACCAAAGAAAAAATAGTCAAGATATACCAAAATTGGAGAATGTCCAAAATAAAAAGACTATTTCCAACTCATGTCCAACAGATATAGAGATAGATAAAGAGTCAGATAAAGAGTTATATAAAGAATATATATTGTCAGGTAAACCTGACTTTACTTTCCCAAATTGGTTAACTCCGAGAATGATTGAGGAAATAACTAAAGGACATCCTGAGAAGTATTTAATAAGAATCCCTCTAGCTTATCTGAATCATACAGTTGGGAAAAATTATAAATATTTGGACAAAAACTTGAAGCCGATAATGGCACGATTCAAAGAAGGCTATACACTTGAAGATTTTAAACAGGTGATAGATATTAAAACGGCAGAATGGAAGGATAGTCCTGAATTTTCTAAATATCTGAGACCAGAAACACTTTTCGGATCTAAGTTTGACGGTTATTTGAATCAAAAGCCTAAAACCATAAAAGGGAAGTCTGAAGACAACTTTCCAGATCTACCATTTTAGGAGTTACAAAGATGAAGGAACAATTTAAAGAATTTAATAACAGAAAAATATCGGATAAAGTTTGCTATATTCACCAGGTAAATTATTGGGAAATTTCTGTACCAGTGTTAGGGAGTTCAGAAAGAAAAGTACAAGCATTTTGCCCGGAGTGTGTAAAGGGAGAGATTAAACAAAAAGAACAAGACCTATTACAGCAGTTCGAGGACAGACAGGCTTACTTTAAAACTTATGATGTCTTAATGCGTGATAGTACGATCCCTAACGAGTTGAAAGGAGCAACGTTTGATAATTTCTTTGTTAAGACGACAGAAGAGCGTCAGATGTTAGAGTTTGTAAAGGGGCAAGTCCAGAAGTACCTTGCAGGTATGACGGGAAATACTTTAATCAGTGGTAGCACAGGAATAGGAAAAAGTCATTTATCTCTTGCCTTGGCTAAAGAAATCAATGAGAGTTTCAGAGAGAAGAACGATCCTAAGAGTGTTTTGTTTGTCAGCTTAACCGAGATTATCAAGCAGATAAAAGAAGGCTGGGCTTATGGAAGAAATGCAAACTTAACAGAGTATGAGGCGGTTAAAAAGCTTGTTGATGTTGATTTTCTAATCATTGATGACCTGGGGGCAAAAAATGGGACGGTAACACCTAAGAGTGACTGGGAACAGGATTTCTTGTTTGATATTATCAACAATCGAGAAACTACGATTTTCAACACAAACTTAGACAGTAGCGAACTGCGGACGGTATACAATGCTAGAAATTCAAGTAGAATTTTGAAAGGTTTAGAAGGGAACACTTTCAAGGCTTTCACGATCAAAGACAAGAGATACACTATAAACACAGTGAGGGGAGAATATCAATGAATGATGATAAAAGCTAAATTCCCAAAGTAAATTCCACCGCTAGTAGAAGTGGAAGTTAGTCTGATAAAAATCGTAAAAACCAGTGGAAATCCGTGTCAGGGTAAGTTCCACTGGTTTTACTCATGCTTGATT